>NZ_JBLZFZ010000033.1:0-85232 GCF_050753385.1 Pantanalinema rosaneae CENA516 | reverse complement strand
AGATGTGTATAAGAGACAGATCTTCCCCATCTCCCCTATCTCCCCTATCTTCCCCATCTCCTACCACCGTCAGCATCATATACGCCGTCGTAAAGCGACCACTTTCGGGAATGAAACAGAAGATTTTTTGACCGGGTTGGAGCTTGCCGGAATGGAAGAGTTCTTCCAGCATCAGGTAGATCGAGGCACAGCCCGTATTACCGCGCGTATAAAGGTTGGTAAACCATTTGGATTCTGGAATCATGCAACCGGCTTTTTCCAGCAGTTCCACAATTTGCCCCCGGAAAAAGTGGGAGGAATAGTGGCAAAGTAACCAGTCAATTTCATCCGGACGAACGCGCCCTAATTCAATTAATTTGAGCCAACCTTCTACCCCTAATTTGATCACATTGTCGAGTAGGCGAATATTCTGCCGTAAATTGATCGCGCCCGATCGCGCCGCTTCGACATAGGAAGGATAGGTCATCCAACTCGTTTCAGCCTGCTCATCCCCGGCTCCAGCATACATACAGACGGGATAGGCATTGGCATGGGAAATTAGTTCAATCCATTCCACTTTCAAACTAATTCCGGTGGCATTGGGATGATTTTGGACTAATAATGCACCCGCGCCATCGGACAGCATCCAACGCAAAAACTCCGCATCAAAACTGAGATTTTGCCCAGATTGGATTGAGGTTTCAGCTTCAAAGTTTCTGTGTCGAAACAAACGTGAGGGTTGTTCAGAAGCCACCGCGATCGCGTTCCGTTTTTCTCCTAATTTAACTTGCGAAACCGCATATTTTAGAGCCGAAATCCCCGCGCAGCAAACCCCATGACTGGAACTAATTTCGATCGGAGACAGTTCTGGTAGTTCGCCATGCACCATACTGGCAAAACTGGGAACTAAGACATCACCCCAGGTTGTTCCAGCACAGAGAAGATCGATCGCATTGGGTTCTAGATTGACTTGGGATAAAGCATTTCGCACCGCATAAGCAGCCATTTGGCGATTGAGATAGGTAATATTCTGTTGTTGATCTAAAGCATAATACCGTTGCTGAATGCCATTACTTTTGAGAATCCGATGTTTGACTTTAGATGGGCGATCGTTAATCTTACCTAAGTAATCCTCCATCTGATCATTAGTAATGGGATTTCCGGGCAAGAAGTGACCAATGCTATTAATAAATCCATGTGGCATAGCGAATTCTTTTGCTTCCTATTTGGCTGAGTTTTTGGTTGAGTTTTTAGCTGAGCTTTTGGCTGAGTTGTTTAAGAGAGTACAAGTCGAAGTGCTAATTAATCACTAACAAATGGCAAGCGATCATTCAGGATGAATTTGTGCCAGTTTCTATAACTGGTTATGGCAGAAGTAAATTATTGATGCTTCACGGTAGGGTTAAATTAACGCTCTGCTATTTCTGGTTAGAAATACCCTGGATGCTGCTATGACCCGATCGCCGCACTCT
Source organism: Pantanalinema rosaneae CENA516 (assembly GCF_050753385.1). Lineage (NCBI taxonomy): Bacteria > Bacillati > Cyanobacteriota > Cyanophyceae > Leptolyngbyales > Leptolyngbyaceae > Pantanalinema > Pantanalinema rosaneae. The sequence continues at coordinate 83,781 of NZ_JBLZFZ010000033.1, read as the reverse complement.
TTACCACCACTCACCCTCCGTCAGGGACTCACCCGTTACTATGCGGCTAATCCTGACTTTGTGCAGAATCAGGACTTTTGGGTGGGAATAGTGCGGATTCCCTGGTGTGATATGCAGCGACACGACATTATGCATGTGGTGACGGGGTATAGCACCGATTTGGATCAGGAACTGCGGCTGATTGGATTTTTGTTGACTGCCATCACCTGGAAGCGTCCCTGGTATTACTACGTCCAAAGTGTGGGGGTATTTCTGGAACTATTGGGACGATCGCTGCGTGGCAAAACACTGGGGTCGGTCTATTACAACCCTGTGCAGGTCTGCCAACTGTACCTACAAGGGGTGCGTCAGGGTCGCACCGTTCGCCAGAAGATTAATGCCTATATTGACCCAGCCACCGTTTTAGATCAGGAATTAGATGCGCTCCGTCGGGAATATGGCATCAAAAACGCCGGAACCTGGGATTAAATTCAAGGTCAGGCGATCGAGTCAAGTAAAACCTTATGCCTGCGATCGCAGCTTGCTACATGCCTCGTTGCTTGTCCTGTTCCAATTGCCCTAACAACTTCTCTGCCTCATGGGCTAGCTCCAGCAGTTGGCGAGATTCCCAATAGGAAAGGTGCTGAGCATGGCTTTCAGCGATCGCCCAGCGAATATAAAACCTGAGACTCATCCCCAAATCTGCTTCAGCGACGGCATGACAGCGAGGCATTTCCGGCAGATCGTTGGTAGGGCACATAAGACAGTCATCCTTGAGCAAGGGAACAAATGGAGGCTATTTATAGTTAATCAATAATTAATCGGCAAGGCGATTTTTATCTATTAGTGGTTTATAGAGAATCATTGCGATCGCAGTTTGGTCACTATGACCCTGAGTTCGGCAGAATAGTTTCGAGTTAATCATTTGGGCTTGAACGTTGGTAATGGCATTGGGAGCCAGGTTAGCGGCTGGCTGATAGTCGGCGATCGCAGCTTGTGTTCCATTTGAGGTTGACCGCGATTGTGCCAGGTTGCCTACACTCAGTAGCGTTGCACTCTCTTCCTGCGGCGAGTTCACGGCTTTTGCCAGATCTAAGCTACGTTGTAACACCTGTTGGGCTTGTTCCAGATCACCCGCTAGTCGCAAGGCATCTCCCAATGCCCAGAGTTGAATCGCTTTCGTGAGGGAGTCCGGTTGATCCTGTAACAGTTAATTGACTTCAGTTAACGTAGTCAGTGCCCGTCGATAGAATCCCAGGGTTTGTAACGCCTGTACCTGGTTGATTCGACTCCGCGCCACACCACCCTGATCGCCAAGCTGCTGGTAAGTTTTTTGGGAGTTTTGCCAGGTGGCTAAGGCTGGTTCCGCTCGTCCGGTATCGAGTTGCAAGCTGCCTGGAATGTCCAGGATTTGCGCCAATACCTGCGATCGCTTAGCCTTGGTGATCCCTTGCCCCTGAAGTTGCTCCAGTAAGGCCAAACTTTGATTAATTGCCTGGTTGGCATCGTGCCACTGTCCAAGCTGCTGATGGTTAACGCCAAATTACCCAGGATCATTGCCTGTCCTAAGCCATTGCCCTGCGATCGCTCACGCTATAAGGCGGCTTGCAACACATCAATCGCCTCTGGATAGCGTCCGGCTTCATACAGCGATCGTCCCTGCTGAACTAAATCTGTAGCGGTGATCGGGGAGGCGAGTGCAGAAAGACTGGTCGGAACAGTTACCCGATCTTGAGCAAGGCTGGTTAGGCTAACGACATAAAGAACCGTTAGAGCAAACATGATCAGAGCCAGTTTGATCCGATAGGACAGTTTAGGTCTACGGGACATAATCTTCTCTGGGGGCAAAGAGAAAGAGCTAACTAGACACTAAGATATGAGTTAAATGCTTCAATTCATACTTTGTTGTTTCCAACAGATAAGTTTCCAGAAGATCTGTATCATGATTCCAGACTCTAACTATAACGATAGATCCAGTGAATAGTGGGAATTGAGAGTATTTTTATGCCAAGCGTACCAATTGCACTGGAAGTTGTTGCTGTTCATTCACATAGCTCATGTCTAGAATTCAGAGTATATAGCCTGGATAAGACATTCCAAACAGTGTACGGTAAGGTACGCCAGTTAGAAGAACACATTCGCTCAATTCAAGCAGTTAGAAACCTTGCAGATGAACTGCCTGACTTACTCGCTTCACAGCAAAAGTTAGAGGAAACCCTTAAAGATATAGATTCGAGTGTAAATAACCAGAAAAATCTTTCTCTTGAAATTGAGAAAGACGCTCAGGAAAGAGTAAAGCAAGTAAGAATTGAAAACCCTATTCCAAACTACAACAAGCATTTAGCCAAAACACTTACATCTAGAGGTCGGCGAGAAGGAGTTATTTCTAGTCTTGTAGTTACCCTCTTAGGGATAGCTATATTCTTTAGTGGAGAAGGAAGTTTAAACAAGTGGGTTGGGGGAGGTATGTTCCTTATAGGTGGTTTTATAGTCGCAGGTACTAGTAGCGCTGAGGTCAACGACTCAGAGGAAGCAAAACAGCATCGTGAATTGCAAGAGGAGGCTGAGCGTATTCAGAAGCTAATTTCTGCAACCGAGCGAAACTTTGAGCAAGAGGTTAAAAGAACTCAGAAGTCTTTAAGAGTCATAGAGACGAAGCGAGATGAGTCTAAACGACAATTATCTGAATTAATGGATAAGATTCAACTTGCTCAACTAATCCAAGCAGTCAATAAAGAGTTAGGTAGTGGAGTTGTATTCGGAAACGAAGCAGTAATCCAGGAAGCAGAGTTGTGGATAGCTCAACAGAGTTCAGATAGTAATAGTAGAGCGCTAGCTGGAGCAGCCCTAGTTGGATTAATGATTGCCGGAGCCTTTCTAGGTATTGGGTCTTAGTTCCGACCATCTGTGTAGGTACATGTCGCTTAACTGCCCAGTGGTAACGAGATCGTGAAGGTTGCCCCGTGACCGGATTGGCTACTGGCGGTAATCATGCCACCATGAGCCGTGACGATTCGTTGGGCGATCGCCAATCCCAATCCACTCCCTGTACCTTTGCGAGCCGGATCTGCCGTATAAAATTGCTCAAAAATCCGGGGTAAATCCGTGGTTTTAATCCCCATGCCCTGATCTTGAATCGTCACAATGGCTTGTTTGCCATCCCGGAACCCATGAATGATCACTTTGGAACCAGAGGCAGAATGCTTAATCGCATTGTCCAAAATATTCAGGAAGGCTTGTAATAATCGTTCTGGATCACCTTGAAGGTGAATATCCGCCACATCGGCATGTATCGCGATGCCTTTAGCTTGCATCCGGGGTTCGACAGCCCGAACCGCCCGATCGAGCAGACTGGATAACACCAGATGTTGCCGTTCTAACAGTGTCACCCCAGCCTCTAATCGCCCCAGATCTAACAAATCATGAATTAAGCGAGATAAGCGGCGAGTTTCGTCTTCAATCGTCTGAAAAAAGCGATCGCGCACCTCGGGTTCTGCATCGGCACCACTTCGCAACGCTTCCACCGTCACCTGTACGTTACTGATGGGAGTCCGCAGTTCATGGGAAACATTGGCTAAAAACGCCCGCCGTTCCTGATCCAACGACGCGAGCCGTTCACTCATGCGATTCAGTTCGAGTGCCAGTTCATCTAATTCATTACTCTGGCGAATCATCAATTTATCGCCAAAATGACCACCCCCCAAGCGAATCGCAAAGTTCCGCATTAACTGGATCGGTTTCGCCAGACTATGGGCAAAGCGATCGCTCAGCAGAGCACACAGTAGCACCGTAATCAGTAATGCCCCCAGAACTGTCCAAACCAACGTCGCAAATTGGCGTTGAAATTGCTTCAAGGTAATCGACATGCGGAGGATGCCGAGCCGTTGCCCTTCATAAAGAATGGGACGGGAAATATACAACCGATCGTCGTTAGAGAACACCCCTTTGGCAACACCACGAGTAATTTGATTTTGCAATGCCTCGGGAATCCCAGGGATGGCTTTCCAATCCGTAATCCGTTGATCCTGTGGATCAGAACTATTGAGCAGCTCACCGTTAGCATTAAACACGCGCAGAGTTACCGTTTCAGGGGCACCATACCGCTGCACCAGCAGCCCAACGCGCTCATTATTATTGTCTCGGAGGGAGTCGGCAATACTCTCACTCAGCGCTGATGTCCAATTCTCTAAATCGGCCTTGCGAGTCTGCATAAAATAGGCATAAAACGACCACAGCAGATAGCCTGCCATCGCCGATGTGCCCAGCATGATTAGCAGCAAATAGGTGACAAAGAGCTTAGCTTGAAACGAGTTCCATTTCACCCGAATTGGGAAGCGAATTTGAGCGATTGTCCACCCCATGTCCGTGCTATTTTATTGAGCTTGACTACTGGCATGACGACGCAGCACCGCCTTGAGCCGAGCTAAAAGTTCTCTAGTATTAAACGGCTTGGTGATGTAATCGTCAGCGCCCGCTTCCAGTCCCCACACCTTATCGATGTCCTGATCCTTTGCCGTTAACATGACGATCGGAATATCAGAAAATGCCCGAATGCGCCAGCAAACTTCCATTCCACTGACTTCTGGCAGCATTAAATCCAGTAGGATAATATCTGGCACTTGCTTATGGAATAGCTTTAGGGCACTCAGACCATCGGCAGCTGTTGTGACTTGATAGCCTTCTCGACTCAACGCATACGAAAGGCTATCCCGCAGTGGGGCTTCATCATCAACTAACAGAACGTGAGGCATTGGTGTTTTATCAACTATCTCCCACTAACAACCTGACACGAAGTAGCGATCGTCACATCTGCCTTCAGATACATTTCTAAGCATCAGGAAAATGGTATTGCAGTTAATCGCTCAAACCTTTATTTCAGAGAAGTGGTAAATGACTGAATTTTCGGATGCTCGCCAGTATGCTCCAGCCACGCAACGCAATCGCCAACCGATTCTAGAGGTATTGCAACGAGTTCTACCTCCAACCGGGACTGTATTGGAGATCTCCAGTGGCACTGGGGAACATGCCGTCTTTTTTGCTCCTCGATTACACCCGCGATGCTGGATTCCGTCTGACCCAAATCCGATCGCACGAGCCAGCATTGACGCTTGGCGCGAACATTACCCTGCCGATAATCTGGCAGCAGCGATCGCGTTAGATGTCTGTGAACCAGTCTGGAGTATCGAACAGCCTCATCCTCAAGCAACGATCGATCGGCAATGGGAGCCAATTCACGCGATCGTCAACATTAACATGCTTCATATTGCCCCCTGGTCGGCCTGTTTGGGATTAATGGCTGGCGCACAACGGATTTTACCGATCGGGGGAATTCTGTATTTGTATGGTCCCTTCAAACAAGCGGGTCAACATACTGCTGCCAGTAATGCCGCGTTTGATGCCAGCTTACAACTGCAAAATCCGGCTTGGGGAGTACGTGATCTTGATGAAGTAATCGCGGTTGCACAAGCCCATGATCTAACCTTACTTGAGACAACTTCGATGCCAGCCAATAACTTATCAGTTGTCTTTCAAGTACAGGATTGACTATTGAAGTTAACAGCCAGATTACTGTTTACACTTTCTCCTGGAGAAAGAGGGCTGATTGACTGACAAATCTTTTGAGGGGTTGCCCTGGTCGCCCACCCTGCGGGAAGCAAGCTACACCCTAGCCCCCTCCCGCAGGAGATTGAACAAAAAAACTGGTCGGCTCCCTTCTCCCACGGGACTACGGTGTACACACAAGTCGAGCCGGACTTCGTTTGAGTTCTCTGCGCCCCCTAAATTCCCCAATTCTGGGGGACTTTGAATCCTGGGTTCCCCCCGGAATTGGGGGGCTAGGGGGGCAAAATGCAGGATCTTGAGACGGTTGAGGAGATGTGTGTACACCGTAGCCTTAACAAGGAGGGTTGGGGATGAGGGCGAAGGAGCTTTGTCAGTCAACCAGGAAAGAGGGTTTAAGGCATTGAGTCACTTATCCCGGCTGTTAGAACTGGGGAAATACAGGGGATAAATCGGGTAATAATTGGGTAATTTTTGCTTTTAGAAATGTAGCATCCTGATTCGATTCAGCTTCACTTCAAGCGTTGGCTCGGATTGCGGATCAATTCTAATTGTTCATGCTCAATTTGAAGGCGATATAACAGGAGTTCTAACCTGAGATAGATAGCCAAACAAAATTCAGAATCGCTACTGTGCTGAGATAGGTTATCTGTCGTTATTTAATTGTTTCAAAATAATTTCATGAATCGAGTTCTCCGATTTAACTAACTTAAATATCTCGGGATAGAGTCAGTTGCTAGTTTTTAGCACACCTAAACAGATTGGTAGTGCGATCGGACATCACGGTTGATTGATCAGTTGATCAACCCAAAAAGTTAATTGGAGTTACGTCTATGCATGTTGCCCTATATCCTGGAAATGTTTACCCTCTAGGCGCTAATTGGGATGGTAAAGGAACTAACTTTGCTTTGTTTTCTGAAAATGCCACTGGAGTAGAGTTATGTTTATTCGATCGTGATGATCAGGAAGTGCGAATTGAATTAACGGAAGTGAGTAATTTTGTGTGGCATGGTTATTTACCAGGAATTGGGCCAGGTCAACGCTATGGGTATCGTGTGCATGGTTCGTATGAACCTAGTTTAGGGCATCGATTTAACCCAAATAAGTTATTAATCGACCCCTATGCTAAAGCGATCGACGGTGAAGTTGGTAATGGTCCGGAGTTATTTGGCTATGACTGGAATAGTCCCGATGAAGATTTATCCTTTTCGGACTTAGACAGTGCGCCCTTAATGCCAAAATCAGTGGTGGTTGATCAATCATTTGATTGGGAAGGTGATACGCTGTTGCGCACTCCCTGGCATGAAACCGTCATCTACGAGGCTCATGTTAAGGGTTTGACCCAACTCCATCCCGATATTCCTGATGAGTTACGGGGTACTTATGCAGGACTGGCACACCCGGCGGCGATCGAGCACTTACAACGTTTAGGCATTACAGCCGTCGAACTCATGCCGATTCACCACTTTTTGGGAGTTCCCGGACACCTGGCAGATAAAGGACTGCGTAACTACTGGGGCTACGATTCACTCAATTACTTTGCCCCCTATGCTGGCTACAGTTCTAGCGGCACATTAGGGCAGCAAGTGAACGAGTTTAAGGAGATGGTTAAAGCTCTGCATCGAGCCGGAATTGAAGTGATTCTGGATGTGGTGTATAACCATACGGGTGAAGGCAACCACAAAGGACCAACCCTCTCACTGCGAGGCATTGATAACACCGCCTACTATCGCTTAGTGGAAGGTAATCAACGCTATTACATGGACTTCACAGGTTGTGGCAATTCCCTTTACATGCGGCATCCCCAGGTGTTGAAGCTAATTATGGATAGCTTGCGGTATTGGGTGACAGAAATGCATGTGGATGGGTTCCGGTTTGATTTGGCTTCTGCTCTAGCTCGTGAACTCTATGAAGTCAATAGTCTGGCAGCTTTCTTTGACATCATTCACCAGGATCCGTTCCTGGCAGACGTGAAATTGATTGCGGAACCCTGGGATGTGGGAGATGGGGGCTATCAAGTTGGTAACTTCCCGGTGCGCTGGTCAGAATGGAATGGGAAGTATCGCGATACTGTGCGCGACTTCTGGCGAGGTGAGGATGAAACCTTAGGGGAGTTCGCCTATCGGTTTACTGGCAGCCCCGATTTATATTTCCATACCAATGGTCGTCGCCCCAATGCCAGCATTAATTTCATCACTGCCCATGATGGTTTTACGTTAAATGATTTAGTCAGTTATAACGAAAAGCATAATGAAGCGAATGGTGAGGATAATCGTGATGGTGAAAGCCACAATCGATCGTGGAATTGTGGCGTTGAAGGAGAAACTGATAATCCAGAAATCTTGCAATTACGGGAACAACAAAAGCGTAATTTTTTGACCACATTAATGTTATCGCAGGGCATCCCAATGATCGTCAGTGGAGATGAACTGCAACGCACTCAAAAAGGTAACAATAATGCCTATTGTCAGGACAATGACATTTCCTGGCTAAACTGGGAATTACAGGATCAACGAGAGGACTTTATTAACTTTTGCCGAGAACTGATTTATTTCCGACGACAGCATCCCGTTTTTCGGCGGCGCAAGTGGTTTCAGGGGCAGGCAATTCGGGGAGTGCCGGATATCGGCTGGTATAACCCAGATGGCGGTGAGATGACGCAGGAACAATGGGAGATTGGCTACATCAAATCGATCGCGGTATTCCTGAATGGCAATCGCATCCCCAGTCCAGGGCCGCAGGGGCAACGGATTAGTGATGATAGTTTTCTGCTGTTATTTAATGCGTACTGGGAGACGATCGAATTCACCCTACCGTCGGAGTTCCAAAATGATGAATGGTCAATGGTAATTGACACCAAAGAACCCCGGTTTATTCAAGACGAACGCCTATTTACCGGAACTCAAGCCGTTCCTGTCACAGGGCGATCGATGGTTGTGCTGCTGCGGCGACTGGAATAATCATTTGGTCTGTACTGTACTTCAATTCACCTGAATCCTATGAAACTTGGTGCCAACTATCTCGGTGACGATCGCTGCCAATTTACAGTTTGGGGTCCTAAATTAGATTCTGCTGCCGTCCTGGTGGTGTCTCAGGATCACCGCTTAGAACCCATGACCCAACAGGATGATGGTTACTGGACATTAACGGCAACGAATATTCCACCGGGAACTCGCTACATGTATCAGTTGAATGGCGGCGAGTCCCGTCCTGATCCAGCCTCCCACTTGCAACCAGAGGGAGTGCATGGAGCCTCAGAGGTTGTCGATCATCAGTTCCCGTGGACGGATCAGGATTGGGCTGGGGTTCCCCTGGAATCGATGATCATTTATGAATTGCATGTGGGGACATTTACGCCAGAAGGTACATTTGACGCGATCGTGGCTCGGTTGCCAGAATTGCGGGAGTTAGGCATTACCGCGATCGAACTAATGCCGATCGCCCAATATCCGGGGAATCATCCCCCCCAGCTAGAAACCCACGATCATGATTACCGCAACTGGGGCTACGACGGGGCTTATGTGTATGGTGTGCAGAATTCCTATGGCGGCCCAGCCGGGTTAAAGCGCTTGGTGAATGCCTGCCATCAAGCTGGTATCGCCGTGATTTTGGATGTGGTTTATAACCACTTTGGGCCGGAAGGTAACTATATCAGTGCCTTTGGGCCCTATTTCACTGAAGTCTATCTCACTCCCTGGGGTAGTGCGGTGAACTACGACGATCGCCACAGTCCCGAAGTCCGTAACTTTTTCATGCAGAATGCGGTCTACTGGCTGCGTCACTATCATTTGGATGGATTACGGTTGGATGCCATTCACGCCATTTACGATCTGGGTGCCAGACATTTTCTGGAAGAACTGTCAGAGACCGTAGCCACCCTATCCGCAGAAGTGGGTCGCCAACTTTATCTGATTGCCGAAAGTGATCTGAATGATCCACGGATTATTCGTCCGATCGCGCAGGGAGGATATGGGATTGATGCTCAGTGGAGCGATGACTTTCACCATGCCTTGTATGCCTTGTTAACGGGCGATCGTAGCGGCTATTACGAAGACTTTGGGCGGTGCGAACACCTGGCAAAAGCCTTCCAGCAAAGTTTTGTCTACGACTGGCAATATTCCCCCCATCGCCAGCGCTATCACGGCAAAGCCCCCAAGGGTTGCGCCACCGCCCAATTTATTGTCTGTATCCAAAACCATGACCAGATTGGCAACCGCCTGATGGGCGAACGCTTATCGCAATTGGTGTCCTTTGCAGCCCTGAAACTGGCGGCAGGCGCAGTGATTCTCTCTCCTTATATCCCCATGCTATTTATGGGGGAAGAATATGGTGAAACTGCCCCATTTACCTACTTTGTCAGCCACTCAGATCCCGCCTTAATTGAAGCTGTGCGGCAGGGACGGAAGCAGGAGTTTGCCGCGTTTCATTGTGAAGGGGAACCCCTGGATCCAGAGGCAGTTGATACTTTTTTAATGTGTAAACTCAACTGGCAGCAACGGCAGACCGGTCAACAGCAAACCCTCTGGTCGTTCTATCAAAAACTGATTCAGTTACGCCACACCTTGCCAACCTATGACCAAATTGATGGGGAGGGATTAGAAGTAAATTGTGCGGAAGCCGATCGCGTGATTTGGTGGCGACGATGGGACGATAAGCGTCAAATTCTGTGTTTGATGAATTTCAGCCAGCATCAGGTTACACTTCAATCCCATATCAAGGGCGATCGCTGGCAGAAAATATTAGATTCAGCCGAAGAAAAGTGGCTAGGTTCCGGTAGCAGCTTACCACCGGAAATTTTTTCTGTTTCCTCCTTACAACTATCCCCGCAAAGCATTGCCCTCTACGAACGGGCTTAACCCAATGGCTATGATTCATCCTCCAATTATCTCGACAGATAAATTATGAACTAACGATCGTAGTAGATCAGCAAAACTAGCTAGGGGATTGACGACTTAAACCGGAGGGGTAGCTCTTCGGTTACGCCCACTACAATTAATTGCTTTTAATAATCTGTCTTGCGTTGGAGCCCATTGTCGAATCGTCCAGAGACAATGATACTAATCGCTTGCCAATCCTAAGATACTCCGGTTTGTTAAGATGAATGCTTTATTTCCCGAGTCAGCTCATGCATCCGATCGGATATTAGTCGTAGATGATATTGCTGATAACTCTTTTTTATTACAAATGATTTTGGAAGAAGAGGGCTACCAGGTAGAAATTGCCGACAGTGGGCAACTTGCCCTGGACAGCATTGCCACTAACCCGCCTGATTTAGTGCTACTTGATGTCATGATGCCGGACATGAATGGCTTTGAAGTCACTCGCCGCATCCGGCAAAATTCCGATGTGCCGTTTATCCCCATTTTGCTCATCACTGGCTATCTCGATCCCCATCCTGCCGATGGCTTTGAGGTGGGAGCTGACGACTTCATTCGCAAACCGATCGATGTCGATCTGTTATTAAATCGGGTTCATGCTATTCTCCAACCGCGATCGTCGAAAGCGAGTTTAGAAACAGCCCAACCCTCTTCCGTTGCCCAGTAGTGACTCCCTCAGGCTGATTCTGCCTTGCTATCACACTAACTATATATATGTAGATAGTCATGCCCCTACAAATGGCGGCTGAGTTGAGCAGAATTAGCCCACCCGGTGGTAGAGCAGTGCCAATCTTGTCCCTGATACTGTGAAGGAGAGTGACCCTACATCCTGAGCCTAGCAGTATAGTGATCAGAAAAAAATAAGCTCTAGTTAGAATTAATTAGTGATTCTGATAGCTTTTGAGCAACTGATCACGGCTGATGGCTCATCAACTACGGTTCACTGATGACGGATAACTGTTCGGGGAGGAACGATCGTGCTATCGAAAGGCTTTGAAGTCGAAATTTACACTGGTACTCCCGATGGCAACATCATTGGGCTGTCTGACCAGATCGTGGCAGCGTTAGATGGTTTTGTCCGGGAACCTGATAGCCGCAACGTGGAATACACTACCCCACCCTGCTATCGCTATGAGCGGCTACTATGCGACCTGATCCGTCCCCGTATGCAGCTACGACAGTATCTCACCCAATTGGGCAACTATACCCTGATTCCCGGTAGTACCCTGGCAACCGGAGGTACCGAACAATTTCACCGTTCTGATCCAGGCAATCCCTATCACACCTATATTGAGCAGACCTACGGCACCAACGTGGTCACAGCCAGCATCCATATTAATATTGGCATCAGCGATCCAGAAGCATTGATGCGGGCATGTCGGCTGATCCGGTTAGAAGCCCCCCTATTCCTTGCTCTCAGCGCCTCTTCGCCCTTCTTAAATGGGTCAGTAACCGGATTCCATTCCACCCGGTGGCAGATGTTCCCTAAAACGCCTGCGATCGTGCCCTTGTTTGAAAGCCATGCTCACTTTATTCGCTGGACAGAACAACAACTGGCCGCCGGAACCATGCAAAATGTGCGGCATCTCTGGTCATCAGTCCGCCCCAATGGCGATCGACGTCCCTATAATCTCAACCGCCTGGAACTACGAATTTGTGATTTGGTGATTGATCCCATTGCCCTACTAGCCATTACGGCGCTATTGGAAGCTCGGATTCTGCAAACGATCGAAAATCCCGCCCTCGATCCATTAATTCTGAGTCAGTTGTCCGCCTCAACCCGTCCCCAGGAGCTAATGGCGCTGGCCGATGACAATGAAATGGCGGTGGCTCAATCAAGCCTGGATGCCCAACTGCACCATTGGCAGGATGGTAGCACCATGTCAGCCCGCGCTTGGATCGAGCACCTGTTTCAGGAAACCTGGGATACAGCTAAAGCCCATGGGTTTAGCTGCTTCCTCTTGCCCCTGAAGAAAATCCTCCGTGAGGGCAATGAAGCCCAGCGCTGGCTGAAACTCTCTGCTCAGGGGCAGGATGTTCACCAGATTGTGCAACAGGCAATCCGGGATAGCCAGGATTTAGAACTGGCACTCCAGGATGATTTATGTCGGCCATTGGTGGCATAACCATAAAGATGAACTCAGGGGAAAGGGCTGATGCACTCCAGTCTTCCCCTGAGCAACCGCTAAATTTCACCAGCGAGCCAGCTAATAAAAATCAAAATTTCTAATCGATCGCGTCAAACGGTTTATCAAATTAGGAAATATTAAAAAAAGCTATCAATTGCTCACCATCGCCACGCACAATAGAGGAGGTTTTTGCGCTTAAATGGCAGTGATTGACGACGTATGCTTAAGGTTGTGTTAGTTCATCCCCAAATTCCTCCCAATACCGGCAATATTGCTCGAACTTGTGCGGCTACGGGGACGGAACTGCATCTAGTTGGCCCTTTAGGATTTGAAATCAGCGATCGCTACCTGAAACGAGCCGGATTGGATTACTGGCCCTACGTCAAACTGCACTACCACCTTGATTTAACGGCATTTCAAACCTACCATCAGCGCTATGCCGGACGCTGGATTGGCTTCAGCACTTCAGGACAATCCAGTTATGTACAGTTCCAGTACCAGGCGGATGACTGGCTATTGTTCGGTAGCGAAACGGCAGGGCTACCTCGCGATTTGTTGAAAACCTGTGATGAGACGGTCTATATTCCCATGGCTGAACCCCAGGTTCGTAGCCTGAATCTATCAGTCAGCGTGGCAATTGGGCTGTTCGAGGCTCGGCGGCAACTGGGATTTTTGCAGTAATTCAACAAATTTGCGCCTCGTAATCATGGCGATCGCGGCAGACTTTTCCAGGCTATAGCCTACTCCCGGTCGCCCAACTCCATCTCTATATATACATTGATAACCACTACACCCATCTTTACTCTGGATATGGTGGATTACGGGGCGGAATGACCCGGCATTGCTCAATATATAAGCAAGCTCCCCCCTTCTCAGAGATCACTACGACCTCTAAATAAAATAAGAAATTTATATCAGCAAGAATCCGACTTAAGTCGAGTGCTTTAAACCTGTTTTAGCGACTAAAACGGTCTAGAACATGGCTCTGGTTCAGGTTTCTATCCAATTAGCCCGATGATTTTGAACTTCCTATCGTTGCTAGGACTAATCGGATAGCTGTGGTACATTTCATGCTTTCACAGACTAAATTGCTGTAGTGTTCGCCGAATTTGGTGATACATTTGCAACGTCACTGTGAGGAGTGTGTGTGTGGAGTGTTTCTTTCAAATCAAACTAATCTGCCCTGAAGCAGCCAATTCTGGCGGTCATCCCCTATGCTTTTAGCCTCGCGCAATCCCATCTCTTCTCCCTGCGATCGTTCGGGTTTCTGTTCAGAAATTCGGATGAAAGCAATAGCAAGAGCTAATCATTTCCGCGAGTTAACAGGTCTACAATTGCCTTCTAGTTTGCCATTGAGTTATTTGAAATTCATGCTGCAAATTTTTCAAGGCAATGTAAACTTGTCTAAATTGAAAAAGCAGGGTAATCTTGCCTAAGTATATTTGCCGTCCGTGATCTTGATCGCTTCTCAATGTGATTTAAATCGTTGACGGGTGATAGATTGAATGGCTCAAGGACAGTTAAGCGCTGGACATTTAGGAGGTCGTTTTTTGAGACGAGCATTTCCGCAGAAGGTTAAGCCTGTTCCTTCCCGTACAACTGAACCTGATATGACGACAGTTCAACCCAAGCAGGCTCTTTCCGAGAGTAGCCGCCGACCCTGTAAATCCGCTGCGATGATTGGCTTGGCGCTCTCGATGGGCGCTTACAGTTTGCCACTACCCGGTCAAACCGACGCGGCAATGGCAACTGAACCAATGACTGGTGAATCCGCTGCTACCGCTCCTACGGCTTTTGAAACAGCAACGCTTTCTTCGGACACCTCAGCTTCCCAAGCTGCCTCGGATGATCCATTACTGGTTGCTGCCTCACCTGCCGCGCTCTCCTCTCCAACCACTGTGGCAGGAATCCGCCACACTGTGCAGGAAGGGCAGACACTTTGGCAACTGGCAAAACTCTATGGAGTTGACGCTGGGTTAATTGCCTCTAGCAATAGTATCGCGACCGATACAACGCTACGAGTTGGTCAAGTTCTGGTCATTCCAACCGATAACCGTGTCGCTCAAGCCGCTCCTGCGGCGGCGGATGTTGCTCCTCGGTATTATGGGTTGGTGGGTGGTAGTCCCTCGACATCCACGACGATCGCAACCCTACCCACCGGCAATTCCGCCGCCAGTAGCGATACCGCCTTTAAGGCTAAGCAAGATGCTGCTCTCGACAATTTAAAGCAAAAACGGGAAAGCCTCCGGACGGGGCTATTGGGGATGCAAGCAGAAGCCCCTGCCGCCGTCGCGCCCACTACAACGCTTCCAGATTCCACTGCATCTGCCCCTGTCTCTACTCCCTCCGTACTTCCGGTGTCACCCCAACCTGAAGTCGTTGCGGCATCGCCAGTCAAACAAGAAACGGTTCTAGCGACTCCACCGCTGCAATCCGATGCTGAACCGTCTACTCCGGTTGTGAGCCAGCCAGTGCCATCCCCCGTTGATGTTGCGGCATTACCGAGCTCGCTCACTTACCAGGTCAATCGAGGAGACACCCTGGCAGCGATCGCCCGTGCCCACGGTGTATCGACCAGTCAGTTAGTCGCTGCCAACCGCTTAAGTAACCCCAATCATATTGAGGTTGCCCAAGTTTTAGTTATTCCCCGGCGTGGAGTAGTGTCGGATTCCGTTCCGTCGCTGTTGACACCACCGAATCCCTCGGAATTGCAAGGCACTCAAGCTGAATTTAAAGGAACGCTCGCAGCCGTTCCAACGCAGACTACCTCTGCCACCAGTTCTCCGAACTTCAATCGCTCGGGCACTCCAAGCGAAGTCACGCAAGTGGCGATTGCTCCCACCAGTAACCAGGTGGCAACACCAACCGATACCTCTGGAGGACGATCGAACCATGTGGATCATCTCCGGCAGGAGATCCACCGACTGCGGGATAAATACCAAGGTCAAGGGGGACAGGTTCAAGCTAGTGCAGCCAAGCCCCAGCTAGCGGCGGCAGCTACACCCTTTTCTCGTTCCGATCGGTTAGCCAATCTCAAGCGCGTTAATCCTGAATTTAACCCCACTGCTTACTCGGCTAACTTACGGGCAGAGGTACAGCAGTTGCGGGAACGAATGCGCCCGACCCAAACGATCGCGGCTAGAGTCAGCCCACCCACGACCGTGAAGAGTACGGCTCCGACGACTCCTGTGCTCACACCCCAGCCATCTGCGGCAAGAACCGCTCCGGCAACCCCTGTACTCACCCCACAACCGTCTGCGGCAAGAACCGCTCCGGCTAACCCGGTACCTGCCAGCCAACCCCAGGTTGTGGCGACTGCCCCAATTGGTGCTGAGAAGTACGCCCCGATCGTGTCTGCCCCAATTGGCAAGACAGTTTCGCCGGATCTACCTCCGCTTAGCCCCAGCGATGCTTACCTACCCGGTAGCTCTGGTCAGTTTAATGGCTACATGTGGCCAACTAAAGGGGTATTAACCTCTGGCTATGGCTGGCGTTGGGGTCGGATGCATAAGGGCATCGACATTGCAGCAAATGTGGGTACTCCGATCGTGGCAGCCGCCTCTGGCGTTGTTACCTTTGCTGGTTGGAACTCTGGTGGATATGGCTATCTGGTGGAAATTACTCACCCAGATGGTAGCCTGACGCTCTATGCTCACAACAACCGGATTCTGGTGCAACAAGGTCAGCAAGTAGAGCAGGGTCAGCAGATCTCGGAAATGGGAAGCACAGGCTACAGTACCGGACCTCACCTGCACTTTGAAGTTCATCCGGCTGGAAAAGGAGCCGTTAACCCAATGGCATTCCTCCCTAGCTCTCGCAGCTAGTCACGCCTTGAACTGGTTTGAGTTTAGCCCAAGGAAACAATTTAGTCTCCTTGGGCTACTTGTTTTATTACAGAATTTCAGTGAACTGAGCAGGATTTTTTGATCAAAGGGTAGATCCTTCGTAGCCAAATATGCTAACTTAATGAAGTTGCTGAAATGCATACGGCTCAGTAGCTCAGTGGTTAGAGCAGGGGACTCATAAGCCCAAGGTCGCAGGTTCAAATCCCGCCTGAGCCATACTTTAATTAATCTATTCAAGCTGTAACGCCGATTTTATAAGCTTTGCAGCTTTTTTAATTTTGCCGATCGCCCACGCATTATCCGAGGGAACTCTAGGGAAAAACCTAACAAGCGTAATCAAAGTAGTGAGGTTTTGGCGTTTAACAGAGCGATGCGATGAAATATCCTGCTTGGATTCCCTACCCGATTTGTTGGGTAAAAGCTTTACAGTCTAGTATTCCTGCATTTGCAGGAGGTGGCTTTGTTTTTCTAGTTGAAGTTACAAGATTTAGCCTACTTTCAACTGTGTTTGCTATGTTCCCGAACGAACAGTTAGCAGCTATAGTTGGCTTCACTGTGCTTGTTGCAGCGCTTTCACTACTTTGGTATTTTGTTTTGCTCTTTGTTTATTCTGCAATACTGCAACTGTTTTGGTCACGTCCTCCCACTTGGTTAACTCCCAAAAGTTCCTTGGGTATTGCTCAAGGGTGGTTAATCGGGCTTTTAGCAACGTTTCTGGCTTGTCTAGTCGTGTTCCAACGTATTCCACCCCTATCCAGCTTAAGTAAGCTGCCAAGTGAAGACATGAAGCATTTGTTGATTGCCTGGTGGATTGTTGCGGCTTATCTCTACCAACTCACTTTCCTCCTTGGTCAGAGGTGGCAAAAGCCAAAGGCTACTTCCTCTGTTCAGCCGTAATTAGGTGATCATCCCAAACTTGAGTGGGGATATGCAACAGGTATTCGTTATCTTGCAGCAGGGCATCAATTCAGAAGCACACCAATCGTTGGTACAGCAATTAGATCAGAAGCGCTGACACACAAACAACCACCTCCGGCGGATGCCAAGTTGTTTGTGGCAAGATGTGAGAGGCAATCCTTACCCTCAAGTGTATGTGTCGCTTACTTGGTTATCTTGGCGAGCCAATTTCCCTCGATCGGTTGTTATTGAAGCCAGACCATTCCCTGATTGTGCAAAGCTATCAGCCCAAGGAAATGACATCTGGCTTATTAAATGCCGATGGCTTTGGCGTGGGTTGGTATCATCCTCAGCGTCATACTGCTCCCTTCACCTACAAAAACACACAACCTGTCTGGAATGACACCAATCTGCCTAACCTGAGTCGCTACATCGAATCCCATTGCGTATTGGCAAATGTGCGTAGTGCTACTCCTGGAATTCCCGTGGATTTAAGCAATTGTCAGCCATTTCAGCATCATCACATCTTAGGGATTCATAATGGCTTCATTGCCAACTTCCGCAAAACCCTGTATCGTCCCATCCGAGAGCAACTCAGTGATCCGGTCTACCAATCTATCCAGGGCAACACCGATTCAGAACACATTTTCGCTTTATTGGTTCAGGAGCTAGAACAGCATCCTGAGTTATCCTTAGCCACAGCGCTCCAACGGGTTCTCACGATCGTGCTAGATCTGGCACAGCAATATCAAACAGATTTCTCTGCCAACATAATTGTCAGTGACGGTCAGCAATTAGTCGCCTCCCGCTTGGCAAATCGTCCGCCTACACCCACCCTGTACTGGCTGCGCGACGATTTACTATTTCCTCAGTCCGTCGTCATCGCCTCCGAACCCTTATTCGAGGGAAACTGGACATCGTTCGACGATCGCACTCTTCTGATCATTAACAATGACCTTAATCTCGAATCTGTCCCAATCTAAATCCGCCGATTCCTCCCTGCCTCTGAAGCACCAGATCCATCACTGGATGCAAGGCTGTCGCGCTAGTACACTGCAATTATTTGCTGGCGTGGACTACGCTACTTTTTGTCAGCAAGCCCATCCTGACTTCAGTCCGGTCGGTTGGCATCTAGGACATATTGCCTACACTGAATCCCTTTGGTTGCTGGAACATCTCGCTGGACAACCCCCTCAATTTCCTGAATATCGTCGCTTATTTGCCGCCGATACCCTACCCAAAACCGATCGCTGTTCCTTACCCTCGCTCGCCGAAGTTCAGCAATATCTGGCGACCATTCGTAGCCAGGTTTTCAATTACCTGGAAATTGCCCCCCTGGAGCAACAAGAGCGACTCTGGCGCTGGTTATTACAACACGAAAGCCAACATTGTGAGACGATCGCGATCGTTCTGGCACTACTCAGGGGCGGTGGGGGAGATAGGGGAGATGGGAAAAGATATGATTCCTTACTATCTTTATCTTCTTCATCCTCCTTATCTTCCTTACCCTCCTCACCTTCACCACCAATCCCTCCACTCCTCACAGACATGATTTGCATCCCTGCTGGCAAATTTCAACAGGGCAATGAGGCGATCGAGGCTCTAGATAACGAGCGGTCAAGGCATTGGCTGGAATTGCCAACGTACTGGATCGATCGCTATCCTGTCACCTGCGGACAGTATCGCCAGTTCATGCAGGCGGGAGGTTATCAGGATCAACATTGGTGGTCAAGCGCAGGCTGGCAGTGGTTACAGGCTCAGAGGGTATCCCAACCGTTGTATTGGTCAAATGATCCGCAGCACGATCGGCATCCGGTTTGTGGCGTGAGTTGGTATGAAGCGGAAGCCTACGCCAGGTTTGTTAGGAAACGCTTACCAACAGAAGCGGAATGGGAAAAAGCGGCAGGTTGGCAGCCGATCGCCGAGCAGCCGATGACTTATCCCTGGGGAGATCAGCCACCCACTGACCAGCATTGCAACCATCATCATGCCATTGGGCAGACGACCCCCGTTGATGCCTATCCTCAAGGCAAAAGTGCTTACGGTGGCTATGACTTTTTAGGAAACGTGTGGGAATGGACAGCCTCCTGGTTTGCCGGGTATCCCAACTTTGACCCCTATCCCTATCGTGGCTATTCACAAGCCTATTTTGATGGGCAACATCGGGTCTTACGGGGTGGCAGTTGGGCAACCCGACCCTGGGCACTGCGATCGACCTTTCGTAATTGGTATTATCCCCATGTCCGCGAGGTGTTCGCAGGATTCCGGTGTGCTGCCGATCGGGAAGTGACTATGGTAACTCCGCCGCCGCCGTGATATTTGCCAACGTTAGACTGGGGCAGGTACGTTTGATTAATCCCGTCAGTACCTTACCCGGCCCAATTTCAATTACCCGTTCCATCCCTAACTCCGGCAGTTGCAGGGAAATCTCGCGCCAGCGCACAGCACCCGTCATTTGCTGACTCAGACGTTGTTTCAGCAATTCCGCATCCGTGGTTGGCGTTGGATCAACATTGGATAGTACCGGAACATTCGCCGCTTGGAAAGAAACGGTATCCAGTACAGTTTGAAACTCCTTAGCAGCATCTGCCATTAACGGTGAGTGAAACGCGCCACTGACATTGAGTTTCACGGCTCGTTTGGCTTTGACATTGCTCAGGATGGTTTCTACGGCGGCTGGTGTGCCTGAGATCACGACCTGAGCGGCATTATTGTCGTTTGCCAGCACCACATCGGCAGTCTGCTGAAGCTGGGCTTCTAATTGCTCTCGATCGAAGCCAATTAGCGCCGCCATCATACCATCCGATGCCCCATCCATCAGTTCTGCCCGCCGTTTGACGAGTTGCAACCCAGCGGCAAAGTCAAATACGCCCGCCGCATACAGGGCAACGTATTCCCCCAAACTATGCCCTGCGACCAAATCCGGTTGCTGTCCCCGGGATTGCATTTGATCCACTAGCAAACTTTCAACGACATAAAGACAGGGTTGTGTATAAAGAGTCCGAGATAGCTGATCCTCTTCGCTTTGGCACAGGTCTGGCACTGACCAACCCAGAATTTGTGCCGCTTGCTCAAGTTTCGGTTTAGCGTCCGGGAGTGTCGTTAAATCACTACCCATACCGATCGCTTGAGAACCTTGTCCAGGGAAGACCCACGCTGTTTTTGTCATGCCGTCGATAATCCAAATAACTGCGTCATAGTGATATGACTCTGGTTATTTTACTAGTTTGGGTATATCAATCGGATCTCTGAGGCTAAGTTGTGAGGGCTGTAACAACCTAGCCTGATATGCCATCAAGTTCTGTGGATTTGCAACAGCAATCAACCACCAATGTGCAAAGTCTAGAAAATAAATGTGGAACAGTTATCCATACTAACAACGGATAGAGGTCTGATTAGTCTGGTAATTGAACTTGCCTCATCAGTTGCTCATGTGGCGAGGAAGAGCAGCTAGGTTGCCAATCTACTTAATCCAATTAACCGTAGATCGCCTTCAGTTTGAGAGCCATAGGCAAGTTCGTTCTAGAAGCAAACGCCATTGCATTCAAGCGGTTTTGCTGAGAAGGAGTTGGTTTCAGTTTGGGGGCAGTCCATCGTGTACCACCACCGACCCGCCGACCCGGCACACCCTCACGCGCTAGAACAGGTTCAGACATGGAAATAAATAAAGCCAGTAACGAGAATCCAATCGTAAGTTGACGCATAGTTGAATTGGTAGATGCCAACATATCTAAGATGTCAGAGCCCACACCACATCACCAGCGTTAAATCACCGAAGTTACAGGCAGACCATTTAAGCAATTTAATTAACAAGATTTATTCAAATAATAGCTAATTATTAAACAAGCCCCTTTCTTATTACCGGTTAGAAAAACTTTAGTAGCGATAAAACTTTGCTAGGGCGGATTCGACGGAAGCAGTAATTCAATATACAGATTAAAGGATCTGCACAAAGGGTAAGGCGTTTTACACGGATTAGTTATTTTTTATCTTTTTAAGAAATTTTGCTTCAGCCGTAGTTCTACGGAGGTCTTCGGCAAAAATCCTTTACACTGAAGAATTCCGTATCCACTGGTCTGTCCTCCAACCATGTCAACCCTACCGGAGTAACTGTGTTAAGGTATGGGAACTCTCGGAGCCCCGTAGTCATCCAACAGGAACGTTCACAATGCAAGATCTCAGAGCCGAATTAGCTGAGTCATTAGATCAAGCCGAATGGGATTGGCTAGCACCCCATGCTGAACGGGAATCGTTGATTTTGGTCAATCCGGGGCTGAATTTATTAGATGTTGGGGTGGCGATCGCGAATGATAATGTTTCCCATGTCCAACGTTGGATTGATGAGGCATTAATCCACAAGCCCTCTCCTGCTCAGGTAGCGGATTGGAGCCAAACGTTAACCAAGCGGTTTCAGGCGTTAATTGTCCAGCCGTTTGTCCTGATTCAGGAGATGGAAGAGGTTAAATCGTAATCTCGGCACCCGCAAGCAGTTGATGTAAGTTCTGAATACTGGCTTGGACGGCCTGGGCTGATACATGTAAAGCCGACAGTTCTTCCGGGGTCAGATCAAGTTCAATAATACTTTCAACTCCCTGACAACCCAACCGGCAGGGGACTCCGGTAAACACATCGGTCAATTGATATTGTCCCTGGAGATACGCGGTAACTGGGAGAATGCGGGTGCGGTTGTAGAGAATCGATTCCACCATCAGACAGGTAGATGAGGCAGGAGCATAAAAGGCACTACCCGTCTTCATCAGATCAACAATTTCTGCCCCACCATGACGGGCACGTTCAATCAAGCGATCGATCGTGGCGGCATCCATTAACTCACTTAAAGGAATGCCATTCACCGTGGTATAGCGCGGTAATAACACCATTAAGTCGCCGTGGCTACCTAACACTGTTGCCGTGATCTCCGCCGTCGAAACCCCCAGTTCCATGGCAATAAATGTTTGAAATCTAGCTGAATCCAATACTCCTGCCATCCCGAGAACTTGATGGGCAGGTAATCCAGTCACCTTCCAGGTCAGATAGGTCATCTGATCCAGGGGATTTGTGACGATAATAAAAATGGCATTGGGAGAATAGGCGATCGCTTGCTGAGCCACATTAGCAACGATTTTGGCATTCGTTAACAGCAGGTCATCCCGACTCATTCCCGGCTTCCGAGGCAGCCCAGCCGTAATCACCACAATGTCGGAATTCGCTGTATCGGCATAGTCATTCGTGCCAATAATTTGGCGATCGTGGCGTTCAATCCCCCGAGCTTGCATTAAGTCCAATGCCAAGCCCTGCGGACGACCCGCAATCACATCTAAGAGCACCACGTCAGCAATATCTTTCTCAGCCAACCGTTGTGCCAGGGTACTGCCAACATTGCCTGCCCCAACTACCGTGACTCGAGCATTGACACACGTAATGGCAGGAGGTTGGAGAGACATAGCCAGGATCCAGATAGGAAAACAATCAACTGAGCAGACTGCCCCAATAGAGCGTCCTGTCTGCATTCTGACACTCTCGATCAAGAAGTGGGGGAGTGGACACAAAAAGCAACCTTCTGGACAGCGATCGCTGGCGTGGGCGATCGCCGTCCCAGACTGGCTCACCTATACGTCTTCGGACCAATAGGAGGGCAGAGAAATTCTACCCCAGTATTATCACCAGGAATTTAGCGTTTTCCCCAGCGATCAGGAGAACAATTCAGTAGATCTACGGTATTATTCCCACTCGATCGTGCCAGGGGGTTTCGAGGTAATGTCGTACACGACACGGTTGACTCCCCGAACTTCGTTGACAATCCGGTTAGAAATTGTTTCCAGCAGATCATAGGGAACCCGCGCCCAATCAGCCGTCATCCCATCTTCACTGGTGACTAATCGCAAGACGATCGGGTAGGCATAGGTTCGTTGATCTCCCATGACTCCCACACTCCGGATCGGCAGCAAGACTGCAAACGCCTGCCAGAAATCGTGATAGACTCCCTGTTGGTTAATTTCCTGGCGGACAATATAATCGGCATCCCGCAGGATATCTAAGCGATCGTCCGTCACTTCACCCAGAATCCGAATCGCTAAACCGGGGCCGGGAAAAGGATGGCGACGAACGATTTCTTCCGGTAGACCGATCGACTTGCCGACTTTACGCACCTCATCTTTAAACAATTTGCGTAGAGGTTCCACCAGCTTGAATCGCAGATCCTTTGGTAGACCGCCGACATTATGATGGCTCTTGATCTTCACCGCCACTCGTTCACCTGTTTGCGGATCAACATTGGTATCGGCGGATTCAATCACATCCGGGTATAGAGTCCCCTGTGCCAGATAATCGAAGGGCCCCAACCGCCGGGATTCTGTCTCAAACACACGAATAAATTCATGCCCAATGCGTTTGCGCTTTTCTTCCGGATCCGTAACTCCTTCGATCGCCTGAAGAAACCGTTCCCGCGCATTGACATACTCCACCGGAATATGGAATTGCTCTTGAAACAGTTTGACCAACCGTTCTGGCTCATATTTCCGCATGAAGCCTTGGTCGATAAACATGCAGGTCAGCTGATCGCCGATCGCCTGATGCAATAAAAACGCCAGCGTGGAAGAATCTACCCCACCCGATAGCGCCAGTAACACCCGCTTATCACCAACCTTTGCCCGAATCTCGCGGATGGATTCTTCCACAAATGCCGCCGTTGTCCAGGTAGGTTCACAATCACAGATGTGGTAAACAAAATTCCGAATTAACGCCAGGCCCCCGATCGAATGCACTACTTCGGGATGGAACTGCACTCCGTATAACTTTTTGTCGTGGTGGGCGATCGCCGCGCAGGGAGTATTCGCCGTGTGGGCTAACAATTCAAACCCCTCAGGGAGCGTGGTTACAGAGTCACCATGACTCATCCACATCGTGGTGCCATCTTCCACATTCGTCAGCAGATCGGTTGGATCATCGATCGCCAGCGATGCCTTACCATATTCACCGCGATCAGTCCGCTCGACCTGCCCTCCTAATTGCTGCACCATCAATTGCATGCCATAGCACACGCCTAATACCGGAATCCCTAGTTTCCAGATATTGGGATCACAGTGCGGCGCTCCCGGCGCATAGACCGAACTAGGCCCCCCTGAGAGAATGATGCCCTTAGGATTCAACTGTTGCAATTGCTCGATCGACGTGCGGTAGGACAATACCTCGGAATAAACCTGCGTTTCCCGAATGCGACGAGCAATCAGCTCGGAATATTGCGAGCCAAAATCAAGAATAACGATCATCTGACGATTCAGCCGATCAAGCGATTCAGTGTGTGGTTGCGATTCAGTCTGTAGAGTCACCACTGTATCCGTGTGAGTTCAAAGCGTGGACTATACCAATTGAAAAAATCACTTCTAAGGAGCTTTACAAAAATTAAAAATCAGTTATCGGTCTATTCTAACTAGCCTAACAGCTAATTTTTGGGGTGATTTGCCATTCTAGGAGATTTCCAGAAGAAAAGATACAGGCAAAGCCCTCACAGGGATATAGAGATGTATTACAACTGTTGGGCGATTGGCAGTAACTAGAGTCACATGGGAGACTGATCTAAAACACATGCATAACGGATCTAGCACATACCGATGACTGATTTAGGACACGGCATTTGACGATCGAAAACACAGAAAGCCTGTGACGCACCGCAGGGCGGTTTGCCGGATCTTACTCCACTCTAGTAATAGTCGGGGAGTCTGTTGTCTTGCATCTCGCTTCAGCAAAATACTATGTTCAATGCCCTACCCGGCTTGGTTCGGAGGTTGTTATGACTATTGCCGTTGAATCCATTGCTGTGCTCCCTGGTTGGGAAGCGCCTTTAGACCCAAAACCCCATACCATCGTGCTCCAACCGGATGGTAATCTGGATCCGACCAGCAGTTTAGAGTTTCGCGTACAACTGGAAGCCGCGATCGAACAGGTAACAGACGGGGTAATTGTTGATTTTCTCTGGGTAAACTCCACCGCTCCACAGGGGATTGCTGCCTTAGTCGCCGGCATCCAACGGGCAGCCATGCTAGGCAAAGCAATTTCCTTTCAATCAATGGATGTGCAGACGCGAGACGCGATCGAACAAGAGTGGAACCGACAACGGCAGTTAAGTTTCGGCTCCTGGCAGGATCGATTTAAGGATGATCTCGAGCAATTTTTGGATCAGTTAGCTCGGTAAGGATTAATCTTCCAGCCGCAACGCTCCCTCAAAATCCGTATTACTGAACTGGACGGCTTCAAAGCGAGTGTGAGTGAGATTCGCCCCCCGGAATACCGTACCGGGAGCCTGACGAATCTGGTGATAGGTTACTACCAACGCATTCAGGGTTAACCATAAATAGAACAATGCCAGGATCATAAGCAGTCCTCCCAGTCCGGTCTGCTGAATCTGCCACCAGGTTAAGGCATGAGCATAGACCAAAAAGGCAAACCCATAGGCTGCCACGGCTCCGGCAGTCGTGACGATCGCAGCAATGGCAACCGTTCGGTAGCGGAGTAACCCGATCGCCGTTAAGCTACCCCAACCCACAGCCCCCCCGATCGCCAGCATGGCATTGTTTCCCGTCAGACTCCCTCCATAGAAAAAGCCCACCAGGGTACTGGAGGCAACACCAGCCAGCCAGAGTGCAGACCTGTTAGCCCGCGATCGGGGTTTCAGGATAATACTCATACCGGACATCCCACCCGCAATCCCCAGACTCATATAGAGTGCCAGGATAAATCCCCAGGCAGAGCCACCCGGCACCTGTCCTAATGCCCCAAAAATCAACTGGCTCACGGTATGAGCCATCACCCCTGCCACGATCGCGATCAAGATCAATAACCGCACGATTTGCTGGCGAGACTGTCCCATTTTGGCATGGGTAAAATTTGCTCCGACTAACTGAGCCTGACTAAAGTCACAGCCTCGGATATCGGCTCCCCGGAAATCTGCCCCATTTAAGGCTTTTTGGCGAAAGGAACGGTTCCGTAAATCTTGATTGACAAAATTCAGCGATCGCAAATTTGGCATATCAATGCAAAGGAAATGAGTTGGCAGTTCGGGGAGAAACCGGGCAGATTAGAGAAAATTGACTCACAGGACTTGAGGTTGTGAATCGTCGTTTTTGGCTACATCAGCTTGGGGTTGCCCTCGGTATGGGTTTACTGACAATGCCTCTAATTCTTTATGGCAAACTGTCGCTGCAACGTCCACCCCAAACTGCACTGGAACGCACGTTGTTTCAGGGCGTTCACTATCGCCGCGAATTTCGTGCCACTCCCCGCCCAATGCTGGTTCACATCTTGACTATAGACCTGACCGCACCGGGGATTAAATTATTAGTGACACCGGAACACCCCAGTATGGATGGGGCAACGATCGCCCGAACAACATCACAGTTTTTAGAAGAATTTAAACTGCAAGTGGCAGTTAATGCCAGTTATTTCACGCCCTTCAGCGAAGAAACACCCTGGAATTACTACCCCCGTACTGGCGATCGCGTCTCTCCTATTGGTCGCACGATTGCCAACGGCATCTCTTATGCCACTTTGAATTTAAACTGGGTCGTACTCTGTATTTCCGATCGCCAACGGGCGGCAATTCAAGCCACTGGCGAGTGTCCCACCCGCACGACCCAAGCCATTGCTGGCAATACCCTTCTGCTTCAGCAGGGTCAACCCGTTCCAACCGATCCGCAAATAGCCGATCGCCATCGTCCCTATCCCCGTCTAAGTGCAGCCGTGAACCGCACCGGAACCACATTATGGTTAGTCGCGATCGATGGCAAGCAAGCCTTTTATAGCGAAGGCGCTACCCTCCCGGAACTGACGGCAATTTTGCAAGAACTTCAGGTCGATGCGGCGATTAATTTGGATGGGGGCGGCTCCACCACCTTAGTAACAACCACCCCGACAGGAACCGCCGTGTTAAATGCGCCCATTCACGCCAAAATTCCCATGTGGGAGCGTCCCGTTGCCAATCATTTAGGCATTTATGCTTTACCCCAAATCAGTAGTGAATTGCCAGCACTACCACGCCAACCGTGACGATCGCCGTTCAACCAGATCGTGATGCTGTCCCATCCCACCTTTACACCTATCGTGTCTTGGCTGACTGATGGGTGACTAAGATCCATCCTTCAATTTCACCCATCCTGTGAGCAGCATTCAGGGATAATTGGTTTAGCGTTGCGGCATCCACCAGCAAGTAAGGGTGGTCAGTCTGTTGCCAATATTCCGCGATCGCAGCACTTGTGGTCAGGGCGGGTTGGTGATCGCGGTAGACCTCATTCACGGGAAGTACCCGGCGATCGCTATAGAAATTCAGCGAGGGGCGGTAATTTGGATAGGAAGTAATCACCGTAGCGCCAGCGGGAGTACCTTGCTGCACCAGAGCGGCAACGGGCTTGACAGAATAGGCTTCATTCAACTCCCAGACCCAATAGCGAGATGCCATGAGAAACATCAAGGCAATATACATCCCCCAGAGCAACACTGGAATAAACTGGGAGTCTCGCCATTTGACTAGAATTGCCGCTGTGGTCATTGTGATCGCGACGGTAATCAAAATCAATGCCAGCTCAGGTTTTGGTATAGGGGCGAAAAAATTGAAATACAGACAACCGCTCCAGCCAACGATCGCCAACAGTCCCAAACAAGCCGCCCAAGCGATCGGATAGGGACGACGGACTGGGCGAAACCAGCCGGTCAGATCGGCTAAATTCCAGGATTCCGACAGGAGATTTCCGGCAACCAAGGCTAAGGCGGGATATAGAGGCATGATGTACCAGGGCAATTTGGTACTCATGAGAGAAATTACCCCTAAGTAGCCGATCGTCCACACTAAGACTAATTTTGCCCACCCTAAATTGCGGTGTTCCCAGGCGCGATGGAATCCCTGCGGCAGAAAGATCAGCCAGGGCAAGGTGTACTTCAGCAACTCCAGCACGTAATACCAGGGCGCACCATGATTATTTTCGATCGGGATCCAAATTCGACTCAGGGACTGACTAATCAGATGGGTACTGAGGAACTGCTCCCCATAGCGCAACCACTGTGCCCAATACCAGGCAGCCACTGGCATCCCCCCCAGCCCAATCCCTGTCCAGAGGTATACAGAGGTCAACAGGCGAGGCGTATCCCACAGAATGAACACGAGCGCGATCGCACCTAATAGCAGCCCAACAATGCCTTTGGTTAAACACACTAGCCCCAATCCAATCCCTACGCCTAATCCCCAACGGAGATCTCGACGGGCACGGAGCAGACAAAATAGCATGATCAAAAAGAAGCAAACTAAGGCTCCGTCCAGCATGGCTAATCGACCGTGACGCACCACAGGCAATAGCGTCAGGTAGATCAATGCTGCCAGAACAGCAGAGGTTCGGCGAAGAAATAACTCTTTGCCAATGCCATACAGCAGTGGTACTGAAAGTGCCGCCAGCATGGCTCCCGGAAGGCGAGTAGTCCATTCATTTACGCCACCCACCTGATAGGTCAGGGCAATCAACCAGTACACTAACGGGGGCTTATTGAGATAGGGTTCGCCCCCAAGGGTGGGATATAGCCAGGTCAATGAGCCTTCAGGCGCTCTCCACATCTCCCGAGCCACCTGCGCCACAATCCCCTCATCCCAGTCCCGCAAGGGCAGTGCCCCCAAGTTAATGCTAAACAGCAACCCGGCTGCCAGAATTAGCCCCAGTGTCCAAAATCGATCAATCTGCTGATGTTTCACTCGCTCACTCCTCAAAGGGTGAAGATGCAGAAAGCCGGATCAGCCATCCCACCTCCTAACACACCTGACCGCTTCACGCCTTCATCGTTGTCTTCATCATCTGATCAAAGTGTTTTATCAAAATCTGTTTTCTTGGGAGAAAACTGGTAGACGGGGCTCGAATCAACAACTTAAATTACTTTGGATGAGTTCATCCTGGCAAATCGCGATCGGTACTCCCATACTTCTTTATCCATCATCCTCACGGGAATTCTGGGCAAATTGTCCAACTCGTCTTACGACAGTCAACGTCAGCAAGGTGATTACCGTACCCACTAAACTTAACTGCCAGACCCCGCAGGCTGCGGTTGTGCCTAATGCCGCCGTCACCCAAATCGCTGCGGCTGACGTTAGCCCTTTGACTTTGGCTTTACCTGTGTTCGGCAACGATTGATGCACAATTTCCCCTGCCCCTAAGAAGCCTACGCCAGTAGCTACTCCCTGAATTGTGCGACTTAACGCATCGGCAGATGGTGACGCATCAGTCGCCAAAGGCATCAAAATAAATAGGGCAGACCCTAAACTCACCAGCATGTGAGTGCGGAGTCCAGCCGCTTTGCCCGTTCTTTCTCGGTTCCAGCCGATCGTTGCTCCAATTAAGGTGGCTAGGGCTAACCGCAGTGACCAATCCAGCCATAGAGGCAAACCACTGGGAGACAGATGAATGGGTGCAGTCACAAATTCAGTTACTCTCGATCGCAGCAAGGAAGACTTGCATTATCAGCTAAGGGGAAACAGGAAACAAGGGAAGCTATTATTGAGCCTCTAGAGAAACTTGAGACGACCCCTGATTGCCCATCTTAGGATCAAGATGATTTAGTAGGCGATCGGGATCGGGCTTAATTCCGTTGCGGCTGGTTCAGTCGCCGGAAGGTTAGCGGGTATTGGTGCGGCATTTGGGAGAGTTGCCACAGAATTGAGTTGCACCACCCGTGAGGCTGTCGGCTGAGTAGATGCCGCTTTCGCTTTGGCTGGAGGCTTTGATGGTTGGGTGGATTTTGCAGGCTTCGCCGGAGCCTGGGGCTTACCTGACTTCTGGGATTTAGCGTTATTTTTCGGGTTAGCTGCCGTTTTAGCCGGAGGGAGCATCGCCTCAATTTCCCCCAGGGCGATCGGGGTTTTGATATCTCCCGGCACATCCACAACCACCAAATACCCTGCGTAATTCCTGCCCCCCACCATCTCAAATGCCTTCAGAATCTTGGGCATATCGGCTTCCAGTAATTGCCCCTGTTCGTTATACAGTTCCAGTGCCGAGAGACAGCCGATCGTGGGATTCCAGTTAAAACTATCGGGGTTTTTGGCTTTGCGGCTAAAGAAATCCGGTGAGTCTCCAGTCCCATGAATCCGGAACAAACTACGACCAATTTTTCCTGCCCAAAACGTTTGCTGAATTGCCCAATAATTGCGCCAGGAGGGGGGAAGTAGCCCCAGGTAGTCGGTTAAGCTGCCAGTAAAGTGACCCGATCGTCCCGGCAAAAACTGTCTTGCTCCAGTTTCAAACGGCACATACAGATTCACTAACGAAAATTGTCCATAGGCACGAAAAAACTCATCATCCGGCTGGGGCACTGAACCTTCGATCCGGTAAATCCCCTGCGGAGTTTGCCCCCGGACAAAGTTCCAATTTAAGTTATGAATCGATCGCAGCAACAGAGGGACAGACCAAAGTTGCCCGCCCTGCCGGATAAATTCACCATTGCGATCCTTCAGGATCAAACGGCACAGCACATCCCGATCGGAACGACAAATCGCATAGGCATGCAGTTGTTTAGGGGCGATCGTCCAGGTCAGTAAATCGGCTAACGGTGGCAACGCTGGAGGTTGTACGGTGGCTTGAATATCCTGAACGGTAGTTTGCAAATGGACATTGCGCGACCAATTCGGAAACCGCCGTTTTACCTGGGCGATCAAACGTTGCAATTCATTATTCGTCAACCCAAATTTGGCAAGCCCGGATAGAGATGCCGCCACCCACTCCGGATCAGCACTTTGTTCCACTGCCCGAATAAACTGTTGCTTCACCCCGGCGTATAACGAGCGATCGACCAGATAAAGCTGAGTCCCAACTTTCACTGCCATGTCGATCGTCCGCATTTGCGAGTCAGACAACCCGCGTCGAGTCATCAGGCTGAGAATCTGACTCAGGCTATCCGCCACAAAGGCTTCCTGCGGTTCTACGACAGCCGTTGTCCAAAGAATATTGCGCCAATGGGACTCATGTTGATTCGTCACCGGAAAGCGCTGGACATCGTAATTATCCGGGCGAATTTGGCGAGTTTGTTGGTCGCGATGCTGACTTCGGGTGGCTGCCGTTGCCTGGACTTTGGCTTGTTGATTGCCAGTCGGAGATTCAGAGACACCAGCATTCAAAAGCGAAGCCGGTTTTAAAGCTAAACCACCAATGGCTAGCACCGTTGCCAGGGCGATCGCTCCGCCGGTGCGTCGAATGTTGGGATACTGATGGTGCCAAAAGCATTTCATCACAAATCACAAACCTGTGAAATTATTCATAGAGATAAATAATTACTGTGGTTCCTTCTAGGATCAGGATTCCCTAACGTTCTAGCATTCATGAATCCTAAAACCAGGAATGTTCAAAAACTGCAAAGTTGAGCAAACTTTACGTCCGTTCGGGAACTCCACACGAACTTTGAAATTCTTCACAAATAGAGCGACTATGCTACTATCTGGATGGCTCAAGTGGCGCATGGTAGCTCAGTAGCCCATTTCTCGGTGGTGGAGGAGATACAGGAGTGCAAGACAGCTTGTCAGCAGGCTATGTTAACGCGCATTTACCCAGTCCACATATACAACGCAGTCATCCAGAGCCCATCCGGGTCGGGGTGATCGGTGTGGGCAATATGGGACAACACCATACTCGCGTCCTTAGCTTCCTTAAGGATGTTGAGTTGGTCGGTGTTTCCGATGTCAATGCGGAACGGGGAATTGATACAGCCAGTAAATATCGAGTTCGATTTTTTGAAGACTACCGGGATCTATTAACTCATGTAGACGCGGTGTGTGTTGCCGTCCCGACCCGCTTACATCATGCCGTTGGCATGACCTGTTTGCAGGCAGGGGTGCATGTCTTAATCGAAAAACCGATCGCCGCCAGTATTGCCGAAGCCGAATCGCTAGTCAATGCGGCAGCAGAATCGCAATGTATTTTGCAGGTCGGACATATTGAACGCTTTAATCCCGCCTTTCAGGAACTCAGTAAGGTTTTGAAAACCGAAGAGTTGCTGGCGTTAGAGGCGCATCGCATGAGTCCTTACTCCGATCGGGCAAACGATGTCTCTGTCGTGTTGGATCTAATGATCCATGACATTGACCTCTTGCTGGAACTGGCCGCCGCTCCTGTGGTCAAACTCACGGCAAGTGGCAGTCGCGCCCACGGTTCGGGCTATCTCGATTACGTCACCGCCACCCTGGGGTTTGCCAATGGCATTGTCGCCACTCTCACCTCCAGCAAGGTAACTCACCGCAAAATTCGCCGGATTGCTGCTCACTGCAAAAATTCCCTTACAGAAGCCGATTTCCTCAATAACGAAATCCTGATCCATCGCCAAACCACGGCTAACTATTCGACCGACTACGGACAGGTTCTGTATCGGCAGGATGGCTTAATTGAGAAGGTCTATACCAGCAATATCGAGCCACTCCATGCCGAATTGGAACATTTCGTTAGTTGCGTGCGGGGAGGCAATCAACCTTCGGTGGGTGGAGAACAGGCACTGAAAGCCCTACGGCTGGCTAGCTTAATCGAGCAAATGGCACTCGATGGTCAGGCCTGGCAAACCAAAGAGCTGGAAGCCAGATTGATGGCAGCCCCCACCATGGCAGTCTAGCCATCGATCGGTAGTACAGGGAAGGAATCCAGTTCTTCTAAGACCATTTCCCAAAGAATTTATCCCCAAACTGTAGGGATTTGGCATTCGGTCAACCGTCTTTAACAATGGTCAGAGATAATCAGCCGAATGCTAAACCTTTACAGGGGGAATATTTTGCTCAGAAATCTCCTAAACCCTTAATCCTGGAAGACCTGGATGCTACCGGAATAACAGGCGACCCAAACTTGATGGGTTTTGGAGTCATACGTAATTCCGATCGGGGCAGAGTTGGTGTTGACCGTTTGCACCACCTGCATGTCCTGAGTCCGGACTTTACTGACTGTATCGGAATCGTAATTCACCACGTACAGGAATTGACCGTTATCCGATATCACCATACTCCGAGGCGCATTCCCCGTCACGATTTTGTTGACGACGCTGCCCGTATGCAAATCAATTTTAGCCACTCGCCCTTCCCCATTTAGCGTGGCATAGAGATATTGACCAGATGGGTCAAGACTGAGATGGCGGGGAGAATGCCCAACGCCTCGCAGCCAGTCTACCGTAAAGTCCTTTAGGTGAATCACCGCGATATCATAGGAACCCATGATGGCAACATACGCCTTCTCCGATTTAGCATCCACCACAATGCCACGGGGATAGGGCCCTAGCTGAATCCGCCGAATTTCTTTGTTTTGCTGGGGGTCTACCACACTGACATCCCAACTACACCAGTTACTTGCCAGGACATAGCGGCTATTGGGAGTCGTTGCAACATACTTCGGCACTGCCCCAACCTGGACGACGCGATCGATGTTCAGATTTTTGGTGCCAATCCGGTACAGGAAGCTGGGGTTATGGTTGCCCGAAGGGCTGCAATCATCATCGGCATTACTGCTAAAGGTAGCTCCATACATCTGGTAGTTAGATACCCAGGCATCGCTACCATCCGGACTAAAGGCAGCTTCCACTGGCGACCCCTGTTGGGTGCCTGGGAACTGCGGATAGCCATAGTCTGCCAATGTCACCCGATCAGAGATTGTTTTGACCAGATTAAATTGGCGATTATAGACATTGATCGTGTGGCTATACATCATGTTCTGGGCAAAGAATAAATCCTTGCCAGAAAACACTACAGACTTTGGTGTCAGCCCGCCAGTAATCGTTGTTACCGGCGTTAAGCCCGTTGTACTGAGATAATTTCGCGCAATCTCTGCAATATAGTTGCGGTACTCTGCGACTTTCTGTGGCACGATCGCAGCACGAGGATGGTTGGCTGGCATGGCTTGTAACGTCTTAATCGCCTGTTGCCATTGATCGATCGCCGCATTCCACTCTGCCGGAGTCGCCGCCGTTTTGCCTAAATTTACGGCGATCGTAGCTTGCTGCATCGCCTGGTTAAACCCATCAGCCTGCGATCGAGTCCCTGGTTTTGTCTGACTTGCCGACTGGGTTTGACTGGTAGGAGCTAAACCGCCGTTCCCAGCGACATAGCGACTCCAAATATAGGACGTACTAAACAGCACAAATAACGGTACACCCAGCAAGAACAGATGCAACAGCTTGACGTTTTCGGGTCGAGATAACTGCTCTAGCCGAGGCAGATGCCATTGCCGTAACCGCCGACCGATCGAGGGCGGAGTCGCGGCTTCCAGTTCCACATCAGGTTCTAGAAAGAACGGATTCACTAGAGGAGTCGTCCGCAAATCGATCCGTTGTACCCAAATCGGTGAACTCTGTCCCACCAAACGACCATAAACGATCGCCGAGGAAACCCAACCAATCCCTAACCGACTAATCCCCCGTTGGATGAACTGAATCGAGGGCAGTTGCGCCAACATGCGATCGGATTCCAACAGAATGTGCAAATTGCCATCCCGCAATACGGCTCGTGCCGACACTCCGATCGCCTGCAAACTCGCATTCATCAACGCCGCGATCGCATCCGCATTTCCAGCTCTGGCTAGCTGTAACAAACTTGACTGCGCCATATCGCAATCTCACTAGATCACACCTGAGCCACGATAGCCGAGAAATTTCAGATCGGCGCAAAAAAGTTATCTCTAATGGATCAGAACCAGCGATTGATCAGTTCAGCTTATTAAAGCTGTAACAGAAACTTTACAGAGGACTGGAAATTGCCATCAGTCTAGCTAAAATTGGAAGCGGAAGCACCTGAAACGGGAGAAGCATAGACCATGACAGACCTGAATCGTGGCATTATGAAGTTCGACGGGGCAGACAGCCCAGCGGCGATCGTGGTTTCATCAATTCTGATTCTCGGCAGCATTGGAGTTTTGATTATTTGGGCGCTCCGCTCCGCCTATGTATTAGGCTAAATTTTCAGCATTTAAACACCTGTCCCCCTGAAACGACTGAATTTCAGGGGGATTCATTGATGCATCAGGTAAATCATCCAACCATCACTCTTGACGATAGCTTAGATTCCGGGTCGCAGTGAACTGGGTTGAAGCGCAGGTCTGCTTAGAAGACACGAGAGCCATTCGATTTACCGTTTACTGGGAAACAGGTAGCTCACCGTTAGAAAACCGGAGAAAACTAACAAGCCTACAATCAGTGCTGCAAAGGGAATGGGAAGCATGGCTAAACACCTTGTGGTAGGACGCTCTTACCATACAAAGTTGATTTGACAGCCCTATGACTGTGATATCACAAGAACTTGACATCATTAAAACATATCGTTAAAACATGCCGAGCTGTTGACTTAATTCCTGCCGCAACCGGTAGATGATTGTTTGGGAATCAAGCTGGCTGAGAATTTCCTGAATCACGGTACTGGCTCCCTGGGATCCCCAACTACAGCCCTGTTCCAGATAAACCTGAATGGCTCGACCGACGGAATAGGTGCCAAATCCGGCGATCGCCCCCTGAGCGATCGCGGCTCCCAGGTAGGCTGAAATCCCTGCCGAACTATCAACTCCGGCGGCAGCCGCCGTTGCCGTTTTGCCAATGCCAAACATCAGTCCACTGCCAATCTCAGTGAGTAACAGCCCACCAGAACTGAGTAAAATCGTTTTCCAAAGTTGTGCCGCTTCATGGCGAGTCACGGGCAACCCATACAGTTCCGAGAGGGCACGAATCATCGCCAGGTCAGAGACAAAACCACCAAACACATCCAGAATCGCAATCGGGTTTAATGCCACCGCCAGCGCCTTATAGGTGACAAAGCGTTGAATCAAGGCTTCGGCTTCCGGCTGACGCAATTCCAGAATTCGGCTGGTTAACAGTTCTTCTGCTTCCTTTGCCTGTACCAGCGCATTCAGAGACATTAACGTGCGACCTTCCCGCTCCAGAATTGCCGCAATCTTTTGCTGCAACGGATCAATCTGCATCGGTGGAGCTTCCCATTCATAACGCACCTGACCATCCGGCAACTCCACTCGCACTTGCAGGGGGGCAGGTTCCGCCGCCACCAAAACAATTTCATTAGCGGATAGCAGTTGTTGTAGTTCCTCACCCTCCTGAGTTCTGGCGGCTAGCCGTTGTAGACTCTGGTAAATTTCCTGGCGGGTTTGATCGGGATACAGATCAATTTTGTTAAACACTAACAACAATGGTTTTTGCGCCAGTCGCAGGTCACATAACGCTTGATATTCCGTCCGGGTAATATCCCCTGCCACCACAAACAAAATTAGATCCGCTTGCCGCGACACCTCTCGCGCCATGTCTGCCCGCGTCTGACCATCAATTTCATCCAGTCCCGGTGTATCGATCAATTCGATCGGCGTGTCTGGTAGCCAATCCGAATGGAGTGTCCAGGACACCGATCGCGGCTCCAGTGTTACCCCATTCAGTGGTCCGGTGGGCAGCACCTTCTCTCCCATGAGGGCATTCAATACTGCCGACTTGCCCCGGCTAACCAGTCCAAAGACGGCAATCCGCACAATTCCCTGCTCCAGCTTATTCAACGTCACTGACAACCGATCCATCTCGGCTTTCAGCGTAGATTGGAGCGTTAAATTCATCGGACGAGTCCGAGCCGCTCGTAAATAAGGAGTATAGCGGTTCAGCACTTGCCGCACACTGGCACGCGCCTGTACCAGATACGACACTTCCCGATCAGCTCCATCAGCCGATCGGGAAGCAGTCTCAGGTGTAGGAAACAGAGGTTGCATGAAGCCTATGCATCAATCAACAGCTACTAGCTCCATTCTGCTCTAGAATGCTGGCAGTTTGTCCAGTCAAGGAGGCGGATTCCACCCCTAAGCTACCAGAACTCGCCGCTAATTTCGGCAGCAAGCGATCGCTGGCTTGACCAATAAACACTTGCAGTAAGGACGGTTGTTGATTCTGGCGGAAGACGGTTTGCAAAATCTGGCTCAGTCGATCGATCGCGAATGGTTTGGCTTCAGCCGCCGTTAAATTGGGCTCCTGGGCATGGAAGTATTCCACTAAGGTCAGTCCGGCAACCCGAGTCAGGTAAGCAGCACTAATCCCCTGAATGCAGCCCCCCGCCACATAGGTGACAGCATTCGTTTTGAGCAGACCCGCGATCGCCCGAGTAGACAGTTCCACCAAGCCCAACTTCAGCATTAAACTGCCCAGCGTTGCTGCGGCTTTTTGGGCTTGCTGAAGGGAGAATTTCTGCTGATACAGGTTGCCCAAATCGAGAATCATTTGACCATTGATTGCTGCCGTCGCTAACACATCCAGGGTGGGCAGAGGGCTGGCAAACGCCGTTGCCGCCGACACCCACTGAAACTGTTCAATCATCGGCAAGGCTTGGGCACGACGGAGATCATTTAATGCCGAGTTTGCCTGCTGTTTTAGAGCCATCGCTTGATCAAAGCAACTGGCTAACACCAACTGCTGACTTTCCTGTTGCACGATCTGATCCAACCGTTGCGTCAGGGATGCAATATCAGGAGCCTGATCTTCTAACCATTCCTGAATTTCACCATCAGCCTGATGTTGCCGGACTTTCAAGGGATTGGGAGCCGTCGCGATCGCCACCACGTCCGCACTTGGTAATACCGTCTGCCCCCGTTCCTGCAAGCGCGTGAAAATCGTTTGGCGTTCCTCTGGCAAATACAAATCCTGTTTGTTAAACGCCAGCATCAACCGCTTGCGCTCTGCCAATTGTTTCAGGGTTTGGTACTCTGACTCGGTAATATCTCCTGTCACCAGGAAAATCATCAAATCTGCGATCGTGGCTTGCTGCATGGCGATCGTATCTGCCGTCAACCCAGTCGCCGTTGTCACCGAAAAACTGGGGGCTTCATACAAATCGATCGATTTCCCCGTTTGCTCCACCCAGGTCGCTTGCAGCAGGTGAATCAGGGTCGTTTTCCCTGAACCTTTGCCACCCATGACCATAAAGCGCAGATCGTCTCGTTGGAGTTCCGTTCCTAATTGAGTCAACCGCTCTTGTAACAGAGACACTTGAGCCTGCGCCAGAGAGCCAGCCGCTTCTGGGGTATCTGCCTCCGTTGCCAGTTGGCTAATCACCTGACGGGCAAGGGTGATCTCCCGTTCGACCAGACTGGTATCAATCTGACTGGGAGCCGGACGTGTTCTAGCCGGAGTAATCACAGGTTGGCGTAACCACCAGACCCCGACCCCGATCGCAGCTAGAAATAGCCCATACACACTCCACTCCCCGATCGCGTGTTCCAGGGCACTGAGAAACCAGACCCCCATTACCAGAGCCACGCCACCCACCAGGAGGGGTTGTTGTAGTTTTGTCATCATAGGATTTAACCCAGAGAATTCCTTCGATTTACAAAATATTAGATGTGCCAGGGGAGTGAAGCTCCTGGTATTCAGGATTGTAACGGTGGATGCGGGAGACTGGCGATCGGATCAACATAAAGTTAAACCCTGTTACACATTCTGCGGAACAGGGTTTACTAAGTGTTATTTGGTGGCGGGGCATGGATTTGAACCATGGACCTTCGGGTTATGAGCCCGACGAGCTACCAGACTGCTCTACCCCGCGTCGGCTTATCAATCATAACAACAAGGTCTTGAAACTGGCAACCCCATTTCCCAACTTTTTTAGTTATTCGATCCGCCGGGGCTAAAAGAGCCGATCAATTCCGAGCCACCGGCGGCATAAACCTCGACTGGCAAACCAGCATTATCCGAGATGATCTGTAGCGCATTCTCTAAGGTCTTTAAGTGACGACGAATACCCTGCATCGTGTCATAATCGCCTTCTGAGTAACTGACATAGCCCTTTGCCATGAGAGTGCGCTGATAGGTTTGGGTCAACGTGACTCGAATCAGATCGTTGGTGATCCGATAGTTACAGATGCGAGGTGTAATGGCAGCACAAGCTTTTTCCAGATCTGTGCGGACTCGCACCAAGTTTTCTGCCTGCTGTAAGGACGTGGTGTAGCTTGTGACTAAATTTTGGGCTTCGGCATATTGGGCAGTATCCGTCGGTACACGCTTCGCCGCCGCGATCGCCTGTCGCCAACTGACCAACGCTTGTGACCATTGGTTTTGCTTCTGTCTCGCCGTTGCCTGATTCGCGAGGTTCACCGCCTGAGCATAGGAGCGTTTCGCCAGTTGTTCCTGCCCCGATCGCGATCGAGCGGCAGCCAGTTTGGCTTGATAGTTCGGCTGCAACTGTTGCGCGGCGGCATAACTGGTGGTCATCTGCGGCACTTGTTTCAAAGCATTGATTGCTACCTGCCAGGTGGATTGCACCAGTTGCCAATCTGAAAGCTCTTGAGCAATGCCCTGCCGCGCTTCTGCCACCTGGGCGGTATCCTTGGCGGTTTGTAGTTGTTTCTGCGCTGTTTGCTCCATTGCCATTAGCTGATTGGTTGCGGCTAAACGTTGCTGATAGTCCGCCAGTCGTTCTTGGGCAAAGGCATGGAGCGCACTTTCGGGAGGAATCGCCTGCATCTGCGCGATCGCCTGTTCCCAGAGGGCTTGGGTTGCCTGCCATTCACTCATCGGCTGGGGCACCGTTTGCATCTTTTGTTGAGCGGTTTCCACCTGCTGCTCGGCGGTGGTCACTTGCTCCAAACTTTGCCGCAGGGCTTGAGCTGTCGCGTAGTGTCCTGACCAGGAGGGAATCTGGTCGAGCGATCGCTGGGCTGCCACTAACTGCTGCTGAAGGGGTGCCAATTCGGCGGGAGATTTAGCGGTTTTTGCCAGTTCAGCCGCCTGCTGACTCGTCTGTTGCGCCGTTTGTAGCGGTTCGCAGGCTCCGATCACGCAGGGACGACTGAGCAGAAATCCGGCTCCTGCCATCACTACTGCCCCCAAACCACCTGCCACGATCAGCCAGGGAAAAGATTTAGAGGAACGCGATCGAGTCCTAGTCTGGGTTGAGATGTCGGTAGTCGGTGTCCATCCCAGGGGATCAGCCCTATCCATGTCACCAGAATCGCTGGAATAGACCAGGCTACTCTCATCCTCAAACCGATCGGGATCGTGGGATTGGCGAGAATGCAGGTCATTGAAATCGCTTTGCTCCCTGACCTCATCGTCCACCAGAGAGTCAACAAAACTGGGTTCATGCCATGCCAAATCTGGGATTTCTACAGACTGAGGTCTTGGCAGTTTAGGCACAAAGTCAAACGTATGAAAGGTATAGGGTTGCTTCTGCCCCAATACCCGCAAGTACAACTTGGTGGGAATGACTGATGGCGGTGCGGTGTCATACAACCCGATCGTCAACTCAGAGGGTAATGTCGCGATCGATTGCTCTAGCTTGCCAAACACTTGTGCCGGATCAAGGGTCGTTCCGGCGGGATGCTGCCCCAACACCATCAAACTGCCCTGTTTCAGCACACACTGGATCTGAACGGGGACAGGAATGAGCAGTAGTCGCAAATCTTCCTGAAGTCGTTGGGCAATCCGTTGCAAACCTTCCTGCTGTGCCACGGGTTCCATAAAGCAGTTAACTGAATCTATTGCTACC
The DNA here is from genome assembly GCF_050753385.1 of Pantanalinema rosaneae CENA516. Lineage (NCBI taxonomy): Bacteria > Bacillati > Cyanobacteriota > Cyanophyceae > Leptolyngbyales > Leptolyngbyaceae > Pantanalinema > Pantanalinema rosaneae. The sequence continues at coordinate 42,995 of NZ_JBLZFZ010000033.1, read as the reverse complement.
ATCCTAGTCTTTAGAATTGAGATGGTCATCGGGGGAGAAAAGTCGCCGCTATGATAGGGACGATCAGTAAATAGCATAGGTAGAGAAAAATGCTTGCTACCTATGAATGAGTCACTGACGGATTAACGCTAGGTTGATATGGAAATTCTGATTGTTGAAGACGAAGCCGAAATTGCCCAGCTCATTCAGCTTTATTTGGAGAAAGAAGGCTTTGCCTGCCGGATTTGTCGGGATGGGATTACCGCCTTGCAGGTATTTCAGGAGCAGAAGCCCGATCTGATTATTCTGGATTTGATGATTCCCGGTTTGGATGGGCTGGAAGTCTGTGCCCGGATTCGCCAAAAGCCTGGGATTAAGGATCCATTTATTTTGATGTTGACGGCGCGAGGAGAAGAGATCGATCGCATCATTGGTCTGTCTACCGGAGCCGATGATTACATGGTCAAACCCTTCAGTCCCAAGGAGTTAGTGGCGCGGGTACGAGCATTGCTCCGGCGCACCTTACGCCAGGGTGGGCAAACTCAAACATACCGAACGCAACACTTTTTAATTGATTTAGATCAGCGATCGGCGCAACGGTGTGAGGACGATTCCGAGTCAATGGAACCCTTGGATCTGACAACCCTGGAATTTGATCTCCTGGCAACTTTTATGAGCTATCCCGGTCGAGTCTGGAACCGGGCACAACTGATCGATAAACTCTGGGGCGACAACTTTTTTGGCGATGAACGGGTGGTGGATACGCACATTGCGCGGCTCCGGAAAAAGATTGAACCTGATCCAGCCAACCCCACATTCGTTAAAACAGTGATTGGGGTCGGTTACAAATTTGAAGATTCACCCACATAGGGGCTAGCGATCGCTGATGGGAAAACTAGGACTTCGAGGCCGCCTATTTCTCTCTCACCTAACCGTCATGGTAGTGGGATTAAGTACGCTGGTGATTGTTGGCAAACTCTACTCGCCCCGCTTTTTTGTGCTGCATTTGCAGCAAATGGAATTTAGTGGCTTCAATCTGTTTCTAGTGCGGCAGCGTTTAGTGGAGGGGTTTGAATCCGCCTGGAGCCGGGGAGCCATCTGGTCGGTGGCGGTGGGTGCTTCTGCCGCCGGAGGGTTGAGTTATCTGGTATCCAAACGGATCACTAAACCCCTCGTCCAAATTGAACGGGTGACTCAAAAGGTAGCAGCTGGGCATTTACAGGAACGCTTACCCAATAGCGATATCCCGGAGTTAAATCAACTTGCCCTCAGTTTTAACCAGATGGCGACAACCCTAGAAGGCGTGGAGCAGCGACGGCGGGAATTAATTGGGGACTTAACCCATGAGTTAAGAACACCACTGACGGTAGTTCAGGGATATCTGGAAGGGTTAGCTGATGGCACGATCGAGCCATCAGTGGATATTTATCACCGCCTTGCCAAAGAAACGGCTCGGTTACGGCGATTGGTGAATGACTTGCAAGAGTTATCGCAAGCTGAAGCTGGCTACCTACCCATTCGCGCCCAACGCTTAGAAATATTTCCCCTACTGACAGCGTTAGTCCAAAAGTTTTCGGATCAACTGCTCGAAGACGGTCCCGCTTTAAGACTAAATTGTCTGGCAGATTTGCCGCCTGTGCTGGCAGACCCAGAGCGAGTTGAACAAATATTAGTCAATTTGGTCGGAAACGCCCTGCGGTATACCCAGGCAGGTTCTATTACCATTTCTGCCTGGAGTGAATTCGGTAAACTTTGGATTGCCGTCACGGATACCGGACAGGGCATCGCTCCGGAAGAACTGCCGCATATTTTTGAACGCTTCTGGCGAGCCGATCGATCGCGCGATCGGCAATCGGGGGGCACCGGAATTGGCTTAGCGATCTCTCGCCGTCTGGTAGAACTGCAAGGGGGCACGATCGAGGTAGAAAGTCAGGTAGGACGCGGTAGCACCTTCCGGTTTTCGTTACCCCTCGCTTAAGGTCATTTCCAGAAAAATTTATTCCTCCAAATTGTCGGGGTCTGGCATTCGGTCAATCATCTTTAAATATCCAAATCGGTCAAATTCAGTTTCGGGCCATAGGTTTCAATGAATTCCCGCCGAGGAGCCACCCGATCGCCCATCAATACAGTGAAGACCCGATCGGCTTCTGCCGCATCTTCAATTTCCACCCGCTTCAGCGTCCGAGTTTCAGGATTCATCGTGGTTTCCCAGAGTTGGGCAGGCATCATTTCCCCTAACCCTTTGAAGCGTTGAATCTCATATTTCGCATTTTCGGGGAAAGTGGCAACGAGCTGATCCCGTTCGCGATCGCTGTAGCAGTAGAAGTGATTTCGTCCGCGCTCGATCTTGTATAGGGGTGGGCAAGCGATATAGACATAACCCTGATCCACTAACGATCGTTGATAGCGATAGAAGAAGGTCAGTAACAGAGTCCGAATATGGGCACCATCCACGTCCGCATCGGTCATCAGACAAATCCGGTGGTAGCGCAGTTGCGAAGCATCAAATTCTTCCCCTTTGATTCCCAACCCCAGTGCCGTGATCAAGGACTGGATTTCAGTATTTTTGTAGATTTTGGCATCGTCAGTTTTTTCAATATTGAGAATCTTCCCGCGCAACGGCAGGATAGCCTGGAAGCGCCGATCGCGTCCTTGTTTAGCAGACCCACCGGCGGAATCCCCTTCCACAATGAAGATTTCTGACTCCGCCGGATCTCTGGAACTACAATCCGCCAGCTTACCGGGGAGTGTAGAGGACTCCAATACCGATTTGCGGCGTACCAGTTCTCGCGCTTTCCGAGCCGCTTCTGCTGCTTTAAAAGCTTCGATCGCCTTATCCAACACCGCATCTGCAACCCCAGGTCGGAAATCGAGATATTCCGTCAATACCTCACCCACCAACGAATCGACAATGCCGCGCACTTCAGTATTGCCCAGTTTGGTTTTGGTTTGCCCTTCAAATTCAGGGTCGGGTACTTTCACCGAAATTACACCCGTCAAGCCTTCTCGGATGTTTTCCCCAGCTAGATTTGAGTCCCCTTCCTTCAGCTTGTTGCGCTTGCGGGCGATCGCATTCATGGTACGAGTCAGCACCGCTTTCAAGCCTTCTAAGTGCGTTCCACCATCGATCGTCCGAATATTATTGGCAAAACCTAATAGATTGTCTGTGTAGGCATCGGTACACCATTGCAATGCCACTTCCACCTGCACATTGTTACGCTCACCCTGAATGTAGATCACCTCTTCATTCAGAGCTTGCTTATCACTATTCATGTAGGCAACATATTCCCGAATGCCCCCCTCGTAGTAATACACATCTACATGGGGTTCACCCTGTTTGAAAAACTCCGGGCGGTTATCCGTGAAGGTAATTTTTACCCCACCATTCAAGAACGCCAGTTCCCGCAAGCGACCTGCCAACGTGGCATAGTCAAAGACCGTCCCCGTAGTAAAGATAGTGGGATCAGGCTGAAAGGTGATAGATGTGCCAGTCCGGTTAGTCGCAGTGGGTTCTGCCTGTAAATCAGTTTTGGGCACTCCCCGCTCAAACCGTTGCAGATAGACCTGCTTATCTCGCCAAACGGTGGCTTCCACCCATTCCGATAGGGCATTCACAACCGATACCCCGACCCCGTGTAGTCCCCCAGAAACTTTATAACCGCCACCTTCTCCAAATTTTCCCCCGGCTCCTAACACCGTTAGCACAGTTTCCAGGGCTGATTTGCCCGTGCGGGGATGGATGTCCGTAGGAATACCACGACCATCATCAACTACAGTGACCGAGTGATCGGGGTTTAAGGTAATCTGAATATTCTTGCAGTATCCTGCCAGTGCTTCATCAACCGAGTTGTCCACAACCTCGTACACTAGATGGTGAAGCCCTCTGGGTCCGGTGCTGCCAATGTACATCCCCGGACGCTTACGAACGTGCTCAATGCCCTCCAGGACTTGAATCTGCTCGGCACCGTAGTTGCTTGTCATGAATTAGCGCTCCAACCAGTAAAACGGTCTAAACCTGCCTTGAGAGCCAAAAGACCAAAACTGTCCAAAATTCTAACACAAATGGCTTATAAGCGATTTTAGTACCCTCTCCTATCGGATTTAAACAGGGGATGGATCACGGATGCTCTCGAATGTCAACGTCTACTTCTAGTATAACCAATCACAATACATTTGTACCAGGCTTGATTGTCATCTGCGGAGCAACGGCAACTGGGAAGACCAAGCTGGCGATCGCGGTAGCAGAGCGGTTGAATTCTGCCATTCTTAGTGCCGATTCGCGCCAAATCTATCGAGAATTTAACATTGGCACCGCTAAACCGACTCTGGCAGAGCAGCAAACCGTCCCCCATTATCTAATTGATATTTGTGATCCGACCGAAAATTTGACCGTAGCGGAGTATCAGCAGCAGGCACAGGCATTGATTGAGGGGAGTAGGGAGGATAAGGAAGATGGGGAGGATAAGGAAGATGGGGAGGATGAGGGAGATCGGGAGGAGACAAGTCAGGTTCGGATTGCCTTAAAGACTGATATGGCGGCTCCGCTACTGCTGGTAGGGGGAACTGGTTTATACATTAAGTCGATCGTCAAAGGGATGAAAATACCCCGAGTGCCACCTCAACCAGAATTGCGATCGCAGTTGCAAGCCCTGGGTCAGCCCTATGGCTATGCCTGTCTTCAGCAGGTTGATCCGATTGCAGCCAGCCGCATTCATCCCCACGACCAAACTCGCACCTTACGGGCATTGGAGGTGTTCTATACAACGGGCATTCCGATGTCAGCCCAACAGGGCGAACAGCCCCCCAGTTACCCAATTCTGCAAATTGGCTTAGATTGCCAGCATCCTGATGACCTCCGTTCCCGCATAGCCTCCCGTACCGCCCAGATGATAGCCGCAGGCTTCGTGACTGAGGTAGAATCTCTCTGCCAAAAATATGGTTGGGATTTACCTTTATTGAACACGTTAGGATATGCCGAATTTAAGCAATATTTGGCAGGAGATCTTTCCCTCGCGAAAGCCCAAGAACTCACTGTTCTGCATACTCGCCAGTTTGCCAAACGTCAGCGGACCTGGTTCCATGCCGATCCAGAAATCGCCTGGTTTGATTGCGATCGCCCGGATTTATTGGAGATAGTTTGGCAGCACATTCAATTATTTCTGCAACAGAACAATCTATTCATTTGATGGAGAATTCCTAAGCTACCCTTGCTCCAATCCAGATCGACTTTCTCTGCTAAACCTACTGCAAACTCCATCCTTCAGAATTATTTTGCAACAGAGAAAATACAGAATTAATCTGTAGTTACAAATAGATTCTGTGAAGTGTCTATCCGTGATGGCATAAAAAATCTAGAGTAGCGAAATATAGACTTTGCTAGATCCCTAACTCTTAGGTTGAATGCGCTGTTCAGGATTGGGCTTCTACAATAGGCGATCGAGCAGGGAATTCCTGATCTGAAAAGCAAAACACTGAAACACTGAATGGTCAGTACATTGTTCTGTCAGTTCTGCACCCTAATCCCAAGATGAAACATGTACCGTTTGTAGTGGCTGCTAGCATTCCTGCGCTTTTCCTGGCAGGATGTTCCATCAATCCATTACTATTACCGGCTAATTCTCGCCAAAGCGATATATCCCACGATGAAGCAGAATCTGACTTGCCAGTGGCATCCAGTGAGCAGTTAGCCAAAGCCCGTGAGCTTGCCTGGGAAGCGGCAGTGATGGTGCAAAATCCACCTCATCCAGCCGAAACCTGGCAGAAAGCCCGAGTCAAGTGGCGACAAGCCATTCGTGCCTTAGAAGCGATTCCAGCCACAGCCCCAGAGAATGCCCAAGCCCAGCAACGCTTGGCTGTCTACCAAGCCAACTATGCTGCCATTAACGATCGCCTGCAAACGGAACAAACGGCTGTATCACAACTCGAATCGGCGCAAGCCTTAGCCTGGCAGGCGGCGGTCACAGTCCAACGCCCCCCCCATGCCCTGGCGGTTTGGCAAAGTGCCGATCGCAAGTGGCAACAGGCGATCGATCAACTCAAAACTATTCCCACCGCCAGCAGTGTGTCATCTCAGTCCCAAGCAAAACTGACAACTTACCGCCGTAACCAGATGGCGATTCAACAACGCATTGCCGTGGAGTCAAAGGCAATAGCCACTCTAGAAACCTTTGAAACAACAGCCCAATATTTGCGAGATTTGCCCACCCAAGTCGCCGCCGGACAAGGAATCGGACAGGTGGGCATCGACTACCAGGACTACGTCGATCGTGTCCAAACCCTGAAAAGTACCCTGGCAGAAATGGCAAAGCAACCTAAAGGCGCTCAACATGCTGTGTATGCTGACCTGGCAGAAGCTTTACGGGATTACGAATTCGGGATTACCATCTGGCAGGCATACCAGGCATTCAAACGAGATAACGTGGAATGGCTACGAGGCAGCGACTCTTACGATCAACTCTTCCCCGTTTCCCGGGTAGATGGGCAGACGCTAACTGAAAAATATCAGGTGACGACGTATTTAAATGGCAGCAAAATTTCCCTCAAATTTACCCTGTGGGCAATTTGGGATCGCGCTAAGCAACTGGTCGATCGGGCGGAACAGGGAATTCAGACGTAGGGGGAGATGGGGAGATGGGGAAGATGGGGAAGATGGGGGAGCGAAAGAGCCAGTAGTCCTGATGTTGAAGAACTGGATTAGAATCGTCCCTAGTGGATTTTCTGATCTGTGATGCTAACTCAGCCCGATCGCTCTGAACCAACCTGGCAAACCATTATTCGCTTGTTGCGGTGGGATAAACCTGCCGGACGCTTGATTTTAATGATTCCAGCCCTGTGGGCAGTCGTATTAGCGGCAGAGGGCTATCCACCCCTACCGTTGATTGGGGTGATTGTACTTGGCACACTAGCCACCAGTGCGGCTGGTTGTGTTGTCAATGATTTGTGGGATCGCAATATCGACCCAAAAGTGGAACGAACCCGCCACCGACCTCTAGCCGCCCGATCGTTGTCCATTCAGATTGGTTTAGTCGTGGCATTGATCGCCTTTGGCTGCGCCTGGGTCTTGTCCCTGTACCTGAATCCTTTGACATTCTGGCTCTGTGTCGCGGCTGTCCCAGTCATTGTGCTGTATCCCCTAGCCAAACGTGTATTTCCCATTCCCCAACTGGTGCTCTCGATCGCCTGGGGATTTGCCGTGTTGATTAGCTGGAGTGCTGTCAGTTGTGGCTCTACCCCTGCACCAACGGCTTGTCTGGGAACACCAACCTGGTTACTCTGGGGCGCTACCGTCTTGTGGACACTGGGCTTTGATACGATTTATGCCATGTCCGATCGCGAGGACGATCGGCGGATTGGGGTAAATTCCAGCGCCCTATTTTTTGGACGGTATGCGGCTCATGCCGTCGGCAGCTTTCTAGCGGGAACCGTAGTCCTACTGGCGGGTCTTGGTATAGTCATGCAGTTAAGTGGGGGCTTCTGGGTGACATTAGCGATCGCCGCCGGATGGTGGGCACGGCAATACTATCGCTTATCCTTCAAAACCATTCCCCACGCCACCTATGGGCAACTCTTTCGCCAAAATGTTTGGATTGGGCTAGTGCTATTAGCGGGCATGGTAGCGGGCACTTTGCTGTAACACGTCGCTGCTGCCATACCTGCACTGCCATAAAAAAACTGGACTAGCAGGGGGTGCTAATCCAGGGAGCAAGCCAGATACAAAATGGAAAGGTGATAAATCTGGAGTTATTCAGCTACAGGTTTAAGGCTTACGGGTCGGTTTGCAGCATTTGGGGTTGCAGAAAGGACACCATTTGCTGAACGCCCCGGTGAATGCGGCGGGTCACGGTCATGGGACTAACGCCAATCCGTTCAGCTACTTCTTTGCGAGACAAGTCTTTGATGAAGACAAACTCGATCGCCTGCCGGGTTTTATCTTCTAATTGGCTGAGCGCTTGCTGAAGTTGCTGCCGATCTTCTTCCAGGTATTGCATACTCAAGCAACGGGTGTCGGGCAGGGTTTCGCCAAGGGTGGTCGGGGAATCGACTTGCTGGGAGACGGTGGCATCCAGGCTGAGGGGGAGGCGATTCTTGGTGGCTAACTTGCTTTCGCGCCATTCGTAGACGGAAACACCGAGTTCTGTAGCGATTTCTTCGTCCGTCGGTTGGCGACCGTAAGCTTCCTCCAGGGTTTCGCGAACTTTTTGTCCCGCTTTGTTGAGTTGTTGCCAGCGACGGGGAATCTTAACAGTACCACTACGATCGCGAAGGAAATGCAGCATCTCACCCCGGATATAGGGAACGGCAAACGAGCTAAAGGCACATCCTTGACTGGGATTAAACCGTTCGATTGCCCGAATCAGCCCCAGAAAGCCAATTTGTTCCAGATCTTCGTAAGGCTCGGCGCATTGATGGCTAATCCGGTGAGCAATCTTTCTAACTAGACCAGCGTTTAACTGGACGAGCTGATTCCGAAGCTTGACGGAGGGATTGCGGTGGTAAGCAACTAAGAGATCCATCCCACGCGAGCGAACACAAGGTTGAGTAGCCATCATCTTGCAAGTCACCTTTCACATCAGAGTTGAGTTTATTGTCTGTACTTCGTAGGAGAGAAACCATCGTCGATCTACGGTACTCCGCCAGCCCTCTTCGGCGGGTTTCGGCATAAACACGTAAACGACTCGGCAAAACCCCTGATTAAGCGGGAATTTTTAGGCAGCCCCTACCGGGTTAATGACTGCAAGCCCGATGGATCGCGTCGATTTACGTTTGGACAAACAACGTAATGCAATGCCTACTTTTCCCAGGGAAAGACATGACATCTCAACCCAAACCGCTAAGATCAAATGAGAAGCGTCTTGTGAACGATCGACTATCTATGGAAGCATTGGAAATTAAACGCGAGGTAGAAACGTTGTCCGATCGCCTGGGCAAAGCCCAGGACTATCTTTGACGTACCCGCTTTGACGGCAAAAATTCGAGATTTAGAGCAACTCGCTGCCCAGCCCGACTTCTGGAATGAGCAAACGAGTGCCCAGCAAACCCTGCAAGAACTGAATGATCTGAAGTCCCATCTTCAGCAGCTTGAGCAGTGGCGCAACAGCTTAGAGGATGCCAGAGCCGTTCTGGATCTCCTGGAATTGGAGGAGGATGAATCGCTGTTGCAGGAAGCCCAGTCGAATGTCATCCAACTGAGCCGAGAACTCGATCAGTGGGAACTTCAGCAATTATTGTCAGATCCCTATGATGCCTATGGGGCGGTACTAACAATTAATGCTGGGGCAGGCGGCACCGATGCTCAGGACTGGGCAGAAATGCTGTTACGGATGTATACCCGTTGGGCAGAGGATCACCGCTATAAAGTCCATCTAGCGGAACTCTCGGAAGGAGACGAAGCAGGGATTAAATCTGCCATGCTGGAAGTCGAGGGGCGCTATGCCTATGGCTATCTGAAAGCGGAAAAGGGGACTCATCGCCTGGTGCGGATTTCGCCGTTTAATGCCAATGGCAAACGCCAAACCAGCTTTGCGGGGGTAGAAGTGATGCCGATTTTAGACAACTCGGTGCAACTTGAGATTCCTGACAAAGATCTGGAGATCACCACATCTCGGGCTGGCGGCAAGGGCGGACAAAACGTGAACAAGGTAGAAACTGCCGTTCGAGTTGTTCACATTCCCACGGGATTAATGGTGCGCTGTACAGAAGAGCGATCGCAGCTTCAGAATAAAGAAAAGGCGCTGGCTCTGTTGAAAGCTAAATTGCTGGTAATTGCCCAGGAACAAAAAGCCAAGGAAATTGCGGATATTCGGGGAGACATGGTGGAAGCGTCCTGGGGCAACCAGATCCGCAACTATGTGTTTCATCCCTACCAGATGGTCAAAGATCTGCGGACGGGAGCCGAAACCACCGCGATTACGGATGTCATGAATGGCGACCTTGATCCCTTTATCCAAGCCTATCTCCGCCAAGAAAATCAGCTTGTAGATGTTTAAGCGGAAACGCTGGCTAGAGGAGGGACGATCGCATCGGTTGCCACTCCTCTAACTCGATCGCTGTTTCAATCAGGCAGATAGTTGCCAGAAATTGTTACTTTAGTTAAAGCAAGGTTGCCTGACCCAAAGGTTGTTATGGAAACAGACGTTCAAGCATCAACAGTCTCATCACCGGCAGAGACAACACCAGAAAGCAGTAATCCTGCGCCTACAACGCCGCCACCCAGTTATGTCAAGTTGGCAATGCGAAATATGGTGCGGAAACGGGGCAAATCCTTAAAACACTTTGTTCTGACCACGATCGCGTTGGTGTCAGTCTTCGTTGGGCTCGCTTATCTAACGCGATAGCACAGGATTTATGCAGGTTGAAGTATGTGTCCAGGCGAGTCTGGCTGAGTTGGAGCCGAATCATTTATCCACCTCCATTCCTCCGGAAACCTGGGAGAACTGGTTTTTGCAGTGGTTGACTGTGTTGCAACCCGATCTATCGTCCATTCAGGCGTATGAACTGAGTTTGCGACTAACCGACGATCGCGAAATTCAAACCCTGAATGCCCAATATCGCCAGCAGGATAAACCCACCGATGTCCTGGCGTTTGCTGCTTTAGAAGTAGAGGCTCCCCTGGTAGATGATTTCGACTCAGAGGAACCCCTATACTTGGGAGATATTGTGATTTCCCTGGAGACGGCACAACGGCAGGCTGAAACCCAGGGACATGCGATGTCTACCGAACTAGCCTGGTTAGCGGCACATGGTCTGCTCCATTTACTGGGATGGGATCACCCCGATGATGAGAGTTTATGGCAAATGTTAAAGCAACAGCAAAAGCTGCTGAATACGGTTGGTCTTTCAATTCAGGACGGATTATATTCGTCATAGTCTGTTGGGCAACCTGGACTTAAGATGATGTTAGCTTCAGCCATGACCTGATGTTCTGCCAGTCGTCTTGTTCCAGTCAGCCGCGATCGTAGATAACTATGATCCTGCGCCAACCTGCTTTACAGGCAACTATCCCTTTCCTCGTTTCGGTCTATGCCATCTGAACTTTCCACGCAAAATTCCGATCCTTCTAATGGCAAAGTGGCAGAGACAGCAAAATTTAAGCGGGATCTAGCATGGCGTGTGGCTCCCAGTTTGCTGATCAGTTTTAAGTATGCCTGGGCAGGGGTGAGTTACGCCTTTCAGACCCAACGCAACTTTCGGATTCACGTTGTTTTAGGGGCTTTAGCCGTTGGTTTAGGGTTATACCTGCATCTCAGTGCCGTAGAAATGTCGGTGATTGGACTGACGATCGGCGCGGTGCTAACCATGGAGTTGCTCAATACCGCGATCGAGTCGGTGGTTGATTTAACGGTCAAACAGAGCTATCACGAGTTAGCCAAAATCGCCAAAGACTGTGCTGCCGCCGCCGTCCTAATTTCTGCCTTAGTATCGATCGGCGTAGCCGTTACCTTACTCCTACCCAGGCTGTGGATGAAAGTATCGGCTCTCTTATCCTGAGCCACCCGAGGTAATTCAGGTCGTTTTTTTAGCAGACCCTAGCCGCCCAGACAGACTTTGAAAATAAATGCCCCCGATCGTCAGTAGAAACAGACCATAGGCGATCGCCTGCACGACATAAAGCCGTTGGGTATAGCCAAATAAAGCATTGAGAATTGCTCCCGGAAAATTATCTTCTGGCAGAATTTTAGACAAATCCCAAACAGCAGCACCCAAAACACAGGAATGGACTCGGGTAAAGCGCTCATAGTAGAAACAGAGCGATTCTGAGGCTCGGTTCTGGCTGGCTAACGTCTGCATGACGGCATCTAAATGTCCCAGGGTCGTCACGACTAGCCCTGCCACGACTAATAGTAATAAGACCCCCATCACCTGAAAGAACCGCCGTAGATCCAGGCGAATCCCACACTTAAACAGCAACACGCCAATCCCGGCTGCCGCACCTAAACCAATCAGTGCCCCTAAGCTGGCGAAAAATCCTTGTTGCAGATTGCCAATAATAAATACCACTGTTTCAAAGCCTTCCCGCAGGACAGCAAAGAAGATCAGTCCAAATACGCCCCAGGCCGCGCCCAAACTGCTCTGATTGAGTACAGCATGAATCGATCCTTCAACATTAGACTTCATGTACCGAGCCTGTTGCGTCATCCAGATCAGCATCCAACTCAGCAGAACGATCGCCAAAACGCCAAAGACTGCCTCTAATAATTGTTCGGCAACCGGGCTAATGGCTCCCAGAGCTTGAATGATCCAGCCAAACAGTAGACCAATCATGGCACTGGCGAGAATTCCGACCAGGACACCGAAATAGACCCAGATATTCAAGTGAGACTGCCGCGCTTTTTTCAAACATGCCAGGACAATGCCCACCACCAGGGCAGCTTCTACCCCTTCCCGCAGGGTAATGACAAATGTTGGTAAGAACGCGCCGAAATTCATGGAATATATCCCGTAGCCTTGTTCAGAAAGGAAACCAATTCAAAATCCCCCTTAAACCAAGGGGGACGGGAGGTAGCGTTAAAGCACAATAGATTTATGATGCAGAGGCTTTTAATACCGGAGTCCCTGCCTGCTCAATCTGCTTCACATTGGCAGCCACTTGGTCGGGGGTCATGACTGGAGTTGCGGGTGGAATCGGCTCCGGCCAGGCGGTTCGCAGTTGCTTAAATGCCGCTGTCATCTGATCATGGGCAGTGGTATCGGCTTTGGTAATCTGGGGTTCAATGCTCGTGTAGAGTTCATCCTGAGCATAGGCAACAAACCCGCGTGAATCTTGATACTCGATCGCTTCTTTGACCTTACCATCGGTGATCGCCGCCGTATATTCTGCTGTCGCCGTTTCCAACATACCGTTGATCACAGGCAAGACGAATTTGGGATTGCTACGTTGGGTCTCTGGGAGAGCCGCGATCGCTTGATCGATCGCAGTCATGGCTGCCTGATAGTCCGTTTGGATCTGCGGATCATTGGGTTTCGATTTGACCAGATCCTGCACCCGCGTCAACACATCCTTAAACGGAGTGACATTCCGTTCACCCAGTTGTTCTTCTAGATCGACATAAATTTCTTCAACAGGATGACCAAGATGGGGTTCTGCCTGCTCCGGTTTTTGCAGAGCCAGTAATTCCCCCGCCACAAGCATGTGACCTTTCATCAGTCCCAGTTTCGTCATGTAGTCGATATCTTTGGCTTCCCCAGTCAGCACAATCTCCTCGATCGTCAGTTGGTCTTTAATTTGATCGAACTGCGCCTGACTCACCACATTCTTGCTCACCAGTTCCTCAGTGCTGCCATAGGGTCGGCTGGCTTGAATTTTGTGGGATAGGGCTGGAACCGCTAATTGCGCCTCTAATTTGTCTAGTTCAGACAAGATTGCAGTGTTGATATTAATTTTCTTCGCGCCGATCGGGTTACTCGCGACCTCGGTACTGGTAGCGGTGGGCTGCGACGGGGTTGTGGTTTGCTGCGTGGTTGGGCTAGCACAGGCTTTAATCCCAATCATTAACCAGAGTGAGGCAACCCCTACAACCAGATAGCGAAAAAATCGTCGCGAAAACCCCATTGTCTGAATACTCCTTCCATGTCAATATTCGTTCACCACAACCAATTCAGTTAAGTCGTGGCAATCTGTCAAAGTCTACCAATTTCATCCTGCTATCTTTGAGAATTAATGTCAATTAACTTGCGAAAACTTTAAGTATTCTTTGGCATTACCTGAAACCACCCCATACATCCCGACTCCGCGATCACATCCTGATGGGGATGAAACATAAATTTGCCGGGATACTGGAAGGAAAATTCTAAAATATGACGTTCTGCTGTGCCCATCGTGATCACATCTGTCGCGTAGGCAGGGATCATCGTATGTCCAGTGGGATAAACCTGGAATAAATTGGCGTGCAGATGAAAGGTTGCGGCGGCATCAAATTCAATCATATTCAGGACATACAGCCGAATCAGTTGATCTTGTTGGATCGGAATCGGGTGTTCCATGTAGTAATTGGGGATGCCATTAAAGGCATATAACTCATTCCGGCGATCGTCATTCGTGTCATACCCCGCCATAACTAAGACTATTTCATCGGCTGGAGGACGAGGTTCTGGCGGATCAATAATAAACATGCCATACAATCCCTTGCCAATGTGCCGCGTCACCGGAGACACATGACAGTGGTAGAGATGGACTCCATAGGGTTCGGCATCAAATTCGTAGATCATCACACCGCCATTCCGAATCGGACGAATCCCATCCATTTCAGCCGGATGCACCCCATGAAAGTGCAGGGAATGGGCATGTCCAGCCTGGTTGTAGAAAATCACCCGGATGCGATCGCCCTGCTTGGCTCGGAGGGTAGGACCGGGAACGCGACCATTCAAATTCCAGGTGATAAACGAGGTGGCACTGTTTAACTGAATCGGGGTAGTTTTCGCTTCTACCCGGAATTCCCGCACCGTCCGACCATCCACCTGCTTCACCGTACCATAGTCAAAATCCCGCAATACTCGCATGGGATTCGTCGCCGGATCCCCTTTCCAGGTATCCTTACCCATTGGTGGTACATGCACCATTGAGTCAGAGTCCGGTTTCCAAAAATTCTTGACAGCGATCGCGGCTCCTGCCACTCCCAAACCTGCGCCCAGTCCTAGTTTTAAGAGTTGTCGCCGTTGCCAATTTACTTTCCCTAGTTCATCTTGCTCTGTCATGCGGGTTTCGATCGCCTATGCCTTACCGTCAGCAATACCTGCGACAGTATTGCGATTTACTCTGCATTCGGATGCTAACGTTATCTCGATCTACTTAGCAAGATTTCTCATTAAGAAGTTGGTAGTGAACAGTCCGTGATCCCGAGTTCGTGAACAGTGAACAGAAGGAAGCCAGATCAATAACCGACGTTAAACTAGCGGCGGTAGAATTGATAAAGAACTCTAATCAATCCGCTTCCTCATCATTGCGCTCATAGGAGTCCTCGCTGTGGTTACGTCTGCTGCCAACCCTTACGAACAACAAACTCAGGCGATCGCCCGTCAACTGCTGTCGGCAACTCGTGAAAGTCGATCGTTCCTGGCACAAATGCGCGATCAAATGCGCTGGGATGACAAGCTATTGGGTTGGGCAATGAGCCATCCGGGGTTGCGAGTCCAGTTGTTTCGGCTAATTGACTGTTTGCCATCCCTGCGGAGTAAACCAGAAATTGCCCGTCACCTACAGGAATATTTGGGCGATGCCACGGTGGAACTACCCGCCGCCTTAAAAGGACTGTTGGGATTTGCCAATCCCGATTCCATGCCGGGACAGATCGCGGCGACCACCCTTTCGACGGCGGTGGAAACCCTGGCACATAAGTATATTGCCGGGGAAACCATCCAACAGGTGATTAAAACGATCGAGCGGCTACGCAAAGACCGGATGACCTTCACGGTGGATTTGTTAGGGGAAGCGGTGATCACTGAAGTCGAGGCGAAATCCTATCTAGAGCGTTATCTAGAGTTGATGACGCAACTGAGTGAGGCGGCTCAACGGTGGTCAACGGTGCCGCAGATTGATCAAGCCAATGGTGAAACCCTGTCATCGGTGCAAGTATCAGTCAAACTGACGGCATTTTATTCCCAATTTGATCCCTTGGATGAACAGGGCAGTCAGGAGAAGGTCAGCGATCGCATCCGGATCTTGCTGCGACGAGCAAAAGAACTGGGAGCAGCCGTCCATTTTGACATGGAGCAGTATGCCTACAAAGACATCACCTTAAAGATTCTCAAAGCACTGTTATTGGAAGAGGAATTTCGTTCTCGTAGCGATATTGGCATCACTCTGCAAGCCTATTTACGTGAC
The DNA here is from genome assembly GCF_050753385.1 of Pantanalinema rosaneae CENA516. NCBI lineage: Bacteria > Bacillati > Cyanobacteriota > Cyanophyceae > Leptolyngbyales > Leptolyngbyaceae > Pantanalinema > Pantanalinema rosaneae. Next base: position 27,199 of record NZ_JBLZFZ010000033.1, on the reverse strand, counting down.
AGTTTGGTTGACTTAAAAGATGTCATTGAGTGGGCAAAACACCGGGGGACTCCGGTGACAGTCCGGTTGGTGAAAGGGGCGTATTGGGATCAGGAAACGATTAAAGCGGTACAAAAAGATTGGCAGCAACCTGTTTTTAATGACAAAGCTGCAACCGATGCCAACTATGAAGCGATGACACGGTTGTTACTGGAAAATCATCAGCATTTGTATGCGGCGATCGGCAGTCATAATGTCCGTACTCAAGCCCATGCGATCGCGATCGCTGAGAGTCTGAAGATTCCCCCCCGTAATTTTGAATGCCAGGTGCTCTATGGCATGGCGGATAAGTTAGCCAAGGCGATCGCGGACAAAGGCTATCGGGTGCGGGTCTATTGCCCCTATGGTGAATTGATTCCCGGTATGTCCTACCTGATCCGGCGATTGCTGGAGAATACCGCCAATAGTTCCTTCCTGCGGCAGAATTTGGAGGAACGCCCGATCGAGGAGTTGTTAGCGGCTCCGGTGATGGCGGAGATGGGGCAGGTTGGGGAGATGGGGAGCGATGGAGTTGCCACGGATCATCCCCAGCGATTTCAGAATGTGGCGGATACGGATTATGCCGAAGTCAAGCCACGGGAAGCGGTGCGATCGGCGTTGCAACAGGTGCGGCAACAGTTGGGTAAAACCTATTTGCCGTTGATTAATGGGGAATATGTCACCACTGCCAACTATGTTGAGTCCTTGAATCCCTCTAACTGTGCCGAACAGGTGGGGCGGATTGGTTTAATCACGGTGGAACAGGCAGACCAAGCGATTCAAGCGGCAAAAGCTGCCTTTCCAGCCTGGAAGAACACGCCTGCCAGGGAACGGGCGAATATTCTACGGCGAGCGGCTGATTTAATGGAGCAACGTCGCCAGGAGTTAATTGCTTGGATGGTCTTGGAAACGGGCAAAGTTGTGAGGGAAGCCGATCCAGAGGTGTCAGAGGCGATCGACTTCTGCCGTTACTATGCCGATGAAATGGAACGATTAGAACAGGGAGTGGCTTACGACTTTCCAGGAGAAACCAATCGCTACCGCTACCAACCTAGAGGAGTTTCGCTAGTCATTTCCCCCTGGAATTTCCCCTTAGCGATTCCAATCGGGATGGTCGTCGCCTCGTTAGTGGCTGGCAACTGCACCTTACTGAAACCGGCGGAAGTCTCTTCGGTGATCGCCGCCAAACTGACCGAAATTCTGGTGGAAGCGGGAATTCCGGCGGGAGTGTTCCAATTCGTTCCTGGTAAAGGCTCCACCGTGGGATCACACATGGTTAAACATGCCGATGTCCACATGATTACTTTCACTGGATCGCAGGAGGTGGGTTGCCGGATTTATCAGGATGCCGCGATCTTGCAACCGGGACAAAAACATCTGAAGCGGGTGATCGCTGAAATGGGCGGCAAAAACGCCATCATCGTGGATGAAAGTGCCGATCTGGATCAAGCGGTGCAAGGCGTAGTGCAGTCCGCCTTTGGCTACAGTGGGCAGAAATGCTCTGCCTGTTCACGGGTGATTGTTCTAGAACCCATTTACGATCTGTTCCTGCAACGATTGGTGGAAGCCACCCGATCGCTCAACGTCGGTATTGCCGAACATCCCAGCAGCAAAGTGGGTCCGGTAATTGATGCCAATGCCCGCGATCGCATCAAGGAGTACATCGAAAAAGGACGAATGCAGAGTGAAGTCGCCCTGGAAATGGCGGCTCCCGATGGTGGCTATTTTGTTGGGCCGGTAATTTTCCGGGATGTGCAACCAGAGCACACGATCGCCCAAGAAGAGATCTTCGGGCCTGTATTAGCCGTATTACGAGCCGCGACCTTTACGGAAGCCTTAGCGATCGCCAATGGCACCAACTTTGCCTTAACCGGAGGACTATATTCCCGCACTCCATCACATATTGAGCAGGCAGAACGCGAGTTTGAAGTCGGCAACCTCTATATCAATCGCGGCATTACCGGGGCGATCGTCGCCCGACAACCGTTTGGTGGCTTTAAGCTATCGGGGGTTGGGTCTAAGGCGGGTGGTCCCGATTATCTGCTGCAATTCCTGGAACCTCGGGTGGTGACGGAGAATATCCAACGGCAAGGCTTCGCCCCGATCGAGGGAGCCGATTAGAGCCGCGATCGAGCCGCTCCTCCCTAACCCTCCTTCACAAGGCTACTGTGTACACACAAATTGAGGCTGACTTCGTTTGATCCTTTTAGCCCCCTTTTCTGGTATGCCCGCAGGGCTTTAAGCCCCCAATTCTGGGGGACTTTGAATGGTTCGGCTCCCCCAGAATTGGGGGTTGGGGGGCGGTTCGTCAGTGCTTCGGCTAGATTTGATCACTTATGTATACACGGTAGCCTTCACAAGGAGGGAACCGAGCCGAGCTTCGCCAAGGTTAAGGGGTGTCCTTCAGCAAGGTTGTATGAATGGAAGGCGGAGGTGTAGGAAGTGACTCAGAAATCAGTAGCGTCTTACTAACATAGGGTTTCTGAGTCGGGATCGCTTTGTCGAGTAAGGAATAGACGTTAACCGGGGGTCGATCGGTGGGCACGATCGTGTCATTTGCCAGGAGGGTCACATTAGCAGGGCGCGGATTAGCAGGCAGGGCATCGTAATTCAGCATCGTGGTATTGGCATGGGGTGGATCAGTCGGCACCGAGGAGCCAATTAACACCGATTTAGAAACCTGAGACGAAAACGCTTGATTCGTTGCCGCGTAACCATCAGACGATGCCGAGCGATCGGAATTCATGGCAAGTGCCTCCTAACTGAATCAGATTCCCGGTTGACGTAGCGTTGACCAGAGGAATCTGAACTCACTATATAGTTTCTATCCCAGTGAAAATGATGTCGTTCTGTAACAAGGATCGTAGTAACCGAACGATCGCCGTTTCATTTCGTCATAATTCGCACCGTAGCCCCGATCGCGGTGAATTGCTGCTGAATTTTCTCCGCCTCCGCCAGGGAGACGGACTGGCAAATTGTGACAGGAACCGCTTCTATCAGTTCTTTGGCTTTCTTTAAGCCATAACCCGTCTGTTCTCGCACAATTTTAATTGCCGCAATTTTCTGTGACGATGGGACGGTTTCCAGAATCACCTCGATCGTTTCCGTCCGTCCCCCCACAGGTAGATCTAAGGATGAAGGAGTTGCCGCGATCGCCGGTGGGTAGCTGCCTAAACTAAAGCAGTAGAGAACATTGCCCGTCTCATCCACCTCAAAATTGGCATCAAATTCCTTCGCTTTTGCATCCAAAAAGACTTTTGCCGCCTGACCCGATACTCCCGTTGCCATTGCCAAATTTAAGGGCGTAACTCGACCCTGCTGTTGTTGCAATATCTGAAAGAAGTGGGACTGAAGTCGATCGTGTGCCGCTAATCGATCCTTTCGCTGCCCATCAATTAACATCCAGCTACCCAACACCGTTGGTGGTAAACCAAATAAAATGACAGCTGCGATCGCCCCATCCCGATCCGGTGCTTTGGGATTAGCCGCCTCAACTAACATCGCGATCGTTAACGGCGCACCCAACATTAACAGAATAATGGCAATGGTTTTGCTCAATGGTTTCATAATCACCGCCGTTCGCAATATTTGATTGCCGCGATCTTAACCTCAGTCAATTCAGTTCATAAATTGCCAAACAGGATTTGACTCCTATCAATTATTGTCCCAAAAAAGAGTTTTCAGTTGCCATTCAGGGCGATCGGGAATTGCAACGTTTTTTGCCAGTGCATCAGGTATAGCCAGAATTGATCTGCGATTAGCAGCTGAAAGCTCCTGAAATCAAGCATAATTCTGCATTCAGTCCAACAACAGCAATATGAGAGAAAGCCCGGATTTCAATAAGAAACGTAAAGTTATAGGGATTTGACTGAAACGCTGTGAAATTGAGGATGACAACCCAATCAAACCGCGATCGGAGAATTTCTCTAGAAGCCAGATCTAGCTCCAGTTATATCGTTTCACCCCAGAACTACAGCAGGTTTCAGACAGCACTTTCAGTCGAAAAACGCTACCCAAAAAAACATAAACAACTGAAAACGACTGTTAAATTATCCAACAACGGCTTATCTTCCCTCTGTATTTTCCCTATACTGATGTCTACACCGATCCCAAGTGGTGGGGATCACTTTTTGTAAGTATTCCAAAGAATTCCGCTTAATTCAATTGCTGCAAACCCCAGGAGGAAGAGGCATGGCGTTATCTCAGAGCCAAAGCTTTAAAAAGGTGTATGCATTGTTAATGCTAAAAAGCTTTTTAGTTTGGGCATTTACACTAACAGTTTGTTTGTTGGTTGTTGGCTTTCCGTTAGTCATTTTAATGGTAACGATCGGCTCTTTGTTAGCAGTCATTCTTCAATCTGTCATGCCAGTTAGTGCCGTTTTGTTAGTTGCTGGTAGCATCATTGGAATTAACATCCTGGGCATTCTCCTCGGTGCTGCCGCCCTAACTCTAAAAGGTGTGCATCCCCATGAAGTTCACTGGTTGCGCTGGTTAGGTGGTGAAGCTAACCCCAATCACACTTCGGTATATGCCTCCTGCCCCCTAACCTGTGCCGTTCGTGAATAGTTGATTGATTTGCAGAACGTTTAGCTTCCTTCGTACAATGTTTCCCCGTTATGCCCGGTTGCGACCGGGTTTTTTATTGTTTAGTCATTGCAATCACCCTTTAGGATAGAAAAGGTTTTTTATTCCTGTCGTTCTCAACCTTCGATCCTGATGTCGCAACCGCCCCTTCCAATTAGCATCATTGTGGGAACTCGTCCGGAGGCAATCAAAATGGCTCCGGTGATTCAACAGTTCAAAGCCTGTTCCCGGTTTGATACTCATGTGATTCTCACAGGACAGCATCGGGAAATGGTAGATCAAGTCATGCAACTATTTCAATTGCAAGCAGAATTTGATCTGGCAATTATGCAACCGAAGCAAACCCTGACCAGTATTACCTGCGGCAGTTTGCAAGGATTGGAGACTCTATTTCAAGACCTACAACCCCAATTAGTGTTAGTACAGGGTGACACGACTACCGCATTTGCCGCCGCTCTAGCTGCTTTCTACCAAAAAATTCCTGTGGGGCATGTGGAAGCAGGATTGCGTACCGATGATATCTATAATCCCTATCCTGAAGAAGCGAATCGGCGATTAATTTCCCAATTAACACGGCTAAATTTCGCGCCAACTTCTCTGGCTGTAGAGCATTTGCAACAATCCGGCATTGTGGGTGACATTCATCAAACTGGAAATACGGTGATTGATGCACTGTTAGCCGTTGCCGCGCAGCAACCGAATTGCAACATCCCTGGGTTAGATTGGCAACACCATCGAGTCTTACTGGCAACGGTGCATCGCCGCGAGAACTGGGGAGAACCACTACAGGATATTGCCCAAGGATTTCTGCGAATTCTAGATAAGTTTCCCGATACCGCTCTGCTGTTACCCTTGCACCGCAATCCCACTGTGCGCGAACCCCTGCAAGCGATCTTGGGCGATCATCCTCGCGCCTTTTTAACCGAACCTCTAGATTATGCTGAACTGGTGGGAGCGATTCAGCGTTGCTATTTGCTACTCACCGATTCCGGTGGCTTGCAGGAAGAAGCCCCTAGTTTAGGCAAACCCGTTTTAGTGTTACGAGAAACTACCGAACGCCCCGAAGCCATTATGGCAGGCACCGCCAAACTGATTGGCACAAATCCCGATCGCATTCTGGAAACAGCTAGTGAGTTATTAGCCAGCCAAACTGCCTACAACGAAATGGCAACCGCCGTTAATCCCTTCGGTGATGGTCACGCCGCCGAGAGAATTTTGCAGATTGTTAAGCAGTTTTTTGGTCTGTAGTGCCTCTCGGGAGGGGATGGGGAGGGTAAGGAGGATGAGGCAGGTGAGGTAGATGGCAAAGGTGGAATAGTGTGGGAGTTGGCACAGTAAACATCTTAGTCTCCCTGATCTCCCCTACCTTCCCCACCTTCCTAATCTTCCCCATGCTCCCCATCTGCTTCATCTCACGTCTCATTGTCGTCGGGTAACTCTGGTCGCGGTGGAGCGGCGGCATCTAACAGTTCTCGTTTAGAAAGCCGTAATTGCTCCCACATTTGCTTAATTTCGTAATAAGCATCTTTAGAGGAAATTTTGCCACCCGTTTCCAAACCACAAATCAGGGATACTCGTTGGGCAAACTCTTGCAGATTCGCATTGAAGGCAAGTTGTTCGGGCGTGAACTCGCCTCGGTAACGGGCTGTAGGATAGAAGAAATTATCTTTATTGGTAGTGTCAGCCACAGGCAGAAGTTGGGGGTAAGGTGGACGCTAACCAGACACAAACGGGGAGAGCGAACGGAAAATTCATCGTTCTTAATGCGATCGTAGCGTGATTCCAATAACGCATACCTCCCTAAATTAGTTGTAAACCACTCCAGGGTTGAATTGGTGTGCGCTAGCGAACATCGACCTGGTAATCGTTTTTTGTTAATCAGAGTTAAGTTGTTGACGAACGATCGCGATCGCGTCAGTCACCGTTTCCGCCACAAACACCGTTTGATTCGATAATTGGAGAAAAAACTGTTGAAATTCTAAAGCGGTGTTGAGCAAAATCATCGGTTTACCCGCTTTGATCGCCAGAGCAACTTCGGCAGCCGTTCCCGCCCCCATGCCACAGGCAATCACCACTTCACTGGATAACACATTGATATTATTGCGAGCATTTCCCAGGTCAGTGACGATCGCCAAATCAACGGCGGTGGACATCTGACGGCGATCGCGGGTGGGTAGAATGCCGATCGTTAAACCACCTGCTGCCTTCGCTCCCCGACTCGCCGCCTCCATCACCCCAGTATTGCGCCCACCCGTCAGCACGACCCAACCCGCCTGGGCAATCTGGTAGCCCAGATCATAGGCAACCTGCTGATCCTGCACCGTTGCCTGTTCACCCGGCCCCATCACGCCAATAATTTGCATGGATTGGCACAATTAGGGCTACAGATTTGCCCTCACTGCTTGCCGAATTTCTGGCAACCGCACCGTTCGTCCTCCCTCTGTGCCAGGACAGGCGGTACTAACGCGATCTCGGTGTCCACAGATCCGGGGCAGACTGCGAGTGCCAAAATCGGCGGTAGGAGTCGGGACAGGAGTTACGGGATCGTTAATGCCATAGCGTTTGCACAGTAAGGTACAGAGCGCCACTGCCCCTTCATATTGCGCCTGAGTAATCGTCTGAGAGGTGTAAATGCCATCAAATGCCACCCCCAAACCATCATTAATCACATCATGGGCACCGCGTTTGCGCTCCGATCGGGCTTCATAGACTCTGCCACTGGGCATGACGATAAAGTGATAGCCCACATCGCTCCAGCCATTGCCATTCACATGACTGTTACGGATCAGTTGCATCCGGCTAATTTCCTGAGCCTGGGTCGCGCTTCCCGACAGTGCCCCACTGAGGGCGGTATGGTGCAGCGTAATCCGCAACGGCTGAAGGTTCGGTAACTCATTCGGGGTGGGCAAACTCGTCCAGGTACTGCGCGGGAAGACGCGAAAAGTCGTCGTCGGGGGTGCCACTACGGTAATAGTCACCTGGGCTTTGTCCTGCTCCGAGCCAATAATTTCTACTAACCGTTGCCCCGCCTGCCGCAGCAAGAGGTTAGCCTGCCATTTCCCCGCCTGAACTTGCGGACGAGCCACTTCATACTGCTGATCAACTCGCAAGACCAACTGAGCACCATCATTATAGTTTTCGGCATTGCCACTAATTGTCGCCACCTGTTCCACGGCGAGTTGGGACGGCACACTGGTAAAGCTGACTCGGGGCGTTCTCGGCGGTTGCGGTGGCGTAATCACATCGATCGTCGCTTCAGCTTTGTCCTGCTCCGAGGCAATGATTTCCAGAAGCCGAGTTCCAGCTGCACTAAAGGCAACGGGGGCTTGCCATTTTTGGGCGGTTACCGTCGGGCGAGAAATCTCAAAGGTGCGATCGACTCGCAGCAATAACTGCGTCCCATCAGGATAATTGGCGGCTTCCCCCGCAATTACGACTGTTTGCCCGGTTTGGACGCGATCGGGAATGGTAGTGAACTTGAGGCGGGGAGGTTGAGGAATTGCCGCCACCACATCCAGATAAATTTGGGCTTTGTCCTGCCCACTGCCAATAATTTCGAGTAACCGTCTGCCCGTTTGGGTAAATAACACCGACGCTTGCCATTTCGCCGTTTGCACATAGGGACGGGCAAGATCGAACCGTTGATCTGCCCGTAGGATCAGTTGTGCCCCTTCGGGATAGTTATTCGCTTCCCCAATTAACGTTACCGTTTGCCCTGCCTCAATCTGGGTAGGTGGATTGAGAAACTGTAATTGAGCAAATCCTGGCGGTAGGCTAGTCACCACCTGAAGTGGCACATCCACCCCTTCGTTACCCACCGCAATCCTCATCCGCCGATTACCCGCTTGCTGAAACACAAAGCGTACCCGCCAGATACCATCTGCCGCAATCTGAGGCCCCGCCGTTTGGAAGCGATCGTCAATGATCAAGCTCAGGTTTCTGCCAGCATAATCGGTTGAGGCAGTCCCCATGATTGTAAATTCTTGACCAACCAAAATGGGGCCCTGTGGAGCCTGGGTTACTTTCAGCATGGCGAAACCTCACTGTCATTGTCTGCCAGTCATCGACACCAGAGTACATCAGGAAATGAATAATGGGAAAGAGGAAGGGAAAAGTTATCATGGATGCCGATCGAGCGCGAACTTAGCCGCTACTGAGACTCCCACTGGGCTGGGTCACTTATGTCACAAATTTTCGTGCAAATCGCCAGCTATCGTGATCCCGAGTTAATCGCCACCGTACAGGATGCGATCCAAAAGGCTGCCCACCCCGATCGCCTGTCCTTTGGCATTGTGTGGCAGGGCAAGCTGGGGGTGGATGCGATTCCCTGGCAACACCTGGGACGTTGCCAAATTTTGTTGATTGATAGCGATCGCAGCCAGGGGGTCTGCTGGGCACGGGCAAAAACCCAGGCGATGTGGGATGGGGAACCTTATACCCTGCAAATCGATAGCCACATGCGGTTTGTCTATGGTTGGGACGATCTGCTATTGCACCTGATCCATCAATGCCCCAGTCCAAAAGCCATCCTGACAGCTTATCCTCCTGCCTACACCCCACCCGATTTTCTCTATCCCAATGGTGAGCCAACGGCTCTGGGGGCTGCCCATTTTACAGAATCAGGAACCTTAAGTTTAGTCAGTCAACGGAGTTTAGCTGAGTACATTCGTCCGCAGTTAGGCATGTTTATCGCCGCCGGATTTTGGTTCGCCTCGGCTCAATTTATCCAAGAGGTTCCCTACGATCCCCAGCTTTACTTTCAGGGTGAAGAAACCAGTTTAGCGGTGCGGGCATGGACGCATGGATGGGATATTTACCACCCCAACCAAATTGTTTGCTATCACGAATATGGACGGTCTGGTAAACCAAAACACTGGGAAGACCATTCCCACTGGTGGCAACTGGAACAAATTGCCCAAACACGCCTCCGACAGCTATTGGGCTCAGAGCCGGAGTTGGGGGAACTTGCCCACTACGGCTTAGGGCACAGTCGCAGTTTACAGGACTATCAAGCCTTTAGTGGGGTCAATTTTCAACAGCGATCGCTGAGCGAATCAGCACGTCAAGGCATTCCAACGATCTCGCTACATCATTAATACTTGAACAACCCATATTTGCGTTCCTAGCCCTGCTTAACCAGGGAAACATTGTCCAGTCCAGTCGCTCCAATCCATAGGCAAGTTGGTTTTACCCAAACTTCATCGAAAATTAGGATTAAGTTATTTCGTTTTTTGATGTTTTGTGGTTTGAATAAAGGTATCAATTTGCCCAATGGTTAACTATTGGTTAAGCATTGGTTAGAAAGTTAATTATTTGATTGCAAAAGTAAATTTTCGGATATTAACGACAGCATTAATCACCTGTGTTCCTTATCTTAGCCGTAAGTCATGATGCAAACTCTAGAGCCAGCGTCCGTCGTTTCTACACCCGATCTATCTCGTATTTGCCTCACATTACAATCACAATTAGCTGATTTAGTCTTACATGATTATCAAGTTGAAGCAGATTGTTTAGGGATTGAAGTGACTGCAACCTTCAAAGCTAACCCACTATTGCCAGGGGTGATTCTGCGAGATGCCGGACAGTTTTTAGGCATGATTTCGCGCCGACGGTTTTTAGAATCGATGAGCCGTCCCTATGGGTTAGAAATTTTTTCTAAACGATCGCTGCGGGTGATGTATGAATTTGGTCGCATTCCCGTCCTCGTCTTACCCGGCAATACCCCGATCGTGGCAGCCGTCCAACAATCGCTAGAGCGTCCACCGGAGGTGTTATATGAACCGATCGTGGTGCAACTGAATGCCACGGAATATCGCTTATTAGATATTCACCATTTATTTTTAGCCCAGTCCCGCATTCATCAATTAACTACACAGTTATTAGATGAACAATCGCAAGCCAAACTGCTACAAACTGAAAAAATGGCAAGTTTGGGAGAAATGGTGGCTGGAGTTGCCCATGAAATTATGAATCCAGTCAACTTTATCTGGGGCAATCTGGAATATCTATCCAATTACAGTCAGGATTTATTACAACTATTACAGGTTTACGATACTGAACTGGCTCAACCTTCGACTCAGGTAGAACAATTTAAGCAAGCGATCGAATTTGAGTTTGTGGTTAACGATCTACCTCAAGTAATTAACAGTATGAAAATGGGTGCAGAACGTTTAAAAAAGATTATTAGTGCGCTGCGAAATTTTTCCCACCTTGATGAAGGCAGCAAACGCCCCGTTGATCTACAGGAGTGTTTAGACAATACCTTATTAATCCTCAGTAATCGACTGAAACATCATATTCAAGTCACTAAAAACTATCAGGCTATTCCCAGCATTAGCGGCTACGCAGGACAATTAAGCCAGGTATTTGTGAATTTGATTGGTAACGCGATCGATGCTCTGACCGACTTGATTGAGCAACCACCCCATGACTCCTGGCAAGCAGAAATTACGATTACGACGCAATCCTGTAGCCATCCGACCGATCGCCATGCCGATGGTTGGGTAGCGATCCAGATCAGTGATAATGGCAGTGGCATTCCTGCCGCCGTTCAGGAGCGGATTTTCGACACCTTTTTTACGACAAAACCCGTCGGTCAAGGAACTGGATTAGGACTGGCGATTAGCCGTCAAATTATCATCGAAAAACACGCTGGACAGATTAGTTTCTGGACACAACCGGGTAAGGGAACTACCTTTGAAGTTCTACTACCTATTCATCATCCTTGACGTATTGATGGATCACTTACCGCACCCTACCTCGCCCGAGATCACGATCGTCTGTGCGGTCATTACCGTCAGCGATACCCGCACCCCAGAAACCGATCGCAGTGGAGCAACCATTCAACAACTCCTGCAAACGGCGGGTCATCAAATTGGGGTCTATCGGCTGGTCAAAGACGAACCTGAGCAAATTCAGATGCAGCTTACCCAATTGAGCCAACAGCCCGAACTGGATGCCTGCATTTTTAATGGTGGCACTGGCATCGCTCCCCGAGATACCACCTATGACGCGATCGCCGGTTGTCTGGAAAAAACGCTCCCCGGCTTTGGTGAACTGTTTCGCTGGTTAAGCTATCAGGAGATTGGTTCCCGCGCCATTGCCTCCCGCGCGATCGCGGGTGTGTTTCAGCAAAAACTCGTCTTTTCGCTCCCCGGTTCCACGAACGCCGTCATGCTAGCGATGGAGAAACTGATCTTGCCAGAACTACGGCATTTAGTCAGTCAACTCCGGCAGTAGCGATATTAGAGCCTTTAACGGGTATAGGGACACTCCTAAGAGCATCCCTACACTTTGTACTGTTTAGCAATTAATAGCCGAGCCTAACGGGTGCTGGCTTGTTTACCCGGCATTTGCGGTTGCGCTAAGATCACCCGTTCCAATTCAGTGACAGCCCGCACATACTGTGGGTCTTCATTGGTGCCAATCATTTTGGGATTAGACACTAACTTCTGTCGTTGCTCTTCCGTCAGATCCAGCTTGATGTCGGGAGTAATGCCCTTATGGCTAATGTCTGTGCCGTTAGGAGTGTAGTAATGGGCGATCGTCACCGCCAGACCAGAACCATCCGAGAGGGAATGGACTGACTGCACTAACGCCTTGCCAAAGGTTTGGCTGCCGACAACCGTTGCCCGACCATTATCCTTCAGAGCCCCGGTCAAAATTTCGCTGGAACTCGCAGAATTGCCATCCACCAGGACAACCACCGGCAACTTTGTTAAGGCGGTCTGATTAGCGGTGATCTGCTCATCATTGCCCTTGCGATCGATCGTCTTGACGATCGCGCCCTGGCTCATCCACATCCGGCTAATATCGATACTGGCTTGGAGCAAGCCGCCGGGATTACTCCGCAAATCCAGGACAAAGCCATTCACCTTTTGAGCCGACAAATCTTGAATTGCCCGCCGCATTTGCTCCGCCGCATGGGAACTAAACTCATTCAGGCGAATGTAACCAATCCGATTTTTACCCGTTTGGTTCAGGGCATAGCGCACTGTAGGTAACTCAATTCGCGCCCGAGTAATCGGCACTGTCAGCTTATTGCGACCATCTCGCTCAATTTGCAACGTTACTTTGGTGCCAACATCCCCCCGAATTAAATCTGAGGCATCTTCAACAGTCATCCCTTTCGTTTGCTTGCCATCGATCGCCACAATGCGATCGCCCGGTTGAATCCCGGCTTTCAGCGCTGGAGAATTTTCGATCGGTTCTACCACCGTTAGCACTTTGGTCTGTTCATTCAATTCCAGCCGAATGCCAACCCCCGATAATTCCCCTGCCGTCTGACTACTCAACGCCTCATATTGTTTTGGATCCATGAAGCGGGTGTAGGGATCTTCCAGCTTCTCCAAGGCGGTTCGTAACGCAGAATACGCCTGTTCCCGAGTCGTATAGTTTTTGCCGAGTAAACTCTGCCGCACCGCCTGCCAATCAAGCTGGTTAAACGTGCCGTCAACATACTCACGATTCACAATTTGCCACGCCTCGTCCAAAACGGTTTTGGGGCTATCTTCCAAAGCCGCCCGGACACGACCCAAACCAGGACCAAACAAAGAAACCGCAGCCATCGCCGCGATCGCTCCACCACACAGAGCAACTTGAGAAAGGGACGGATGCTTGGGGGATCGGTTCATCGAATTACTAGCTATGAGAGTAAATTTTAGGTTAGTCAAGAAGGCATAGAGCAGATTGCAAGAGCTACCTGAAGGCTGAATGGATCGCCAGTAGTACCTCCTACAGTGACACCGGAGCCTAACCAGGAAAACTTTGCAAAAAGTTATTGGTGCTTTTGGTTATGACATTTTAGCCATGACACTACAGTAGCGGGGTAGGTTGACAAAATCCATATCAACCGCAACAGTTTGTAAAGTGTCCCCAGGGGAGATCAGATATCACTTCCGGCATCTAACGCTGAACTTGGTAAAGTTCTTCCGTCAATCTAACCGAACCTCTACCGATTGGCATAGGGGGCAGATTGTAAACTTTACTGAAGTTTGGATGAGTTAACACTAAAGAGTTGGTGAAGAAGTGAAAACCCTCAGAAATACTACTGAAATTGGGGGCATGGGACTGGCGACGATCGCGATCCGCAGCGCTGCGGTCGCCTGTCAGAATAGAAGCAATCGCAAGTGAAGGGGGCAGGATGGTCAGTCATCCCCAACGAACTAAACGGCAATGGGTAGAACCGATCGTGACAGGAGCCATCGCGATCGCGGCTTTAGTCGGTGTCATATTCATGCAGCGCACCCAGTTAAACCGCCCGTCTCTTTGGGTCACGGATGTTAAGCAAGCCGAAGCTCAGGAAGCCGTCAACCTTAATCTACTGAAGCAAACTCCCACCTTTGGGTTTGACAACCTGCTGGCAGATTGGACATTTCTCAATTTTCTGCAATATTACGGAGATACCCCAGCCCGAACTCAAACCGGGTATAACTTAAGCCCCCAGTACTTCGACCTTATTACTCAACGGGATCCCCGCTTTGTGGATATCTATCTGTTTCTCTCCGGTACATTGTCCTACCAGTTAGGTAAGCCGGAACTGGCGATCGAGTACATGACCCGTGGCACTGATGCGCTCTCTCCCACTATTGAACCAACCGCATTTCAGGTATGGCGGTTTAAGGGATTAGATCAATTACTCCTACTTGGGGATGTGCCCGGTTCCATTTATTCCCATGACATGGCGGCGAAATGGGTACGGGAAACCTCTGATCAGGCATGGCAAAAGGCTGGATTGCCTCCCAAACATGAGGTGCTGCTGCTATACGAGGCAACCGCCAATTTTCTCCGTCAAGATCCGAACAGTGTATTAGTCCGGTTTTACTCCTGGAGTTCGATTTATGACCAGGCAGTTGCCGTTCAAGACAAGCAAACCCAGGAACGGGCAAAACGGGAAATTATCGCGTTGGGCGGTCAGGTGAAAACGGAAAATGGACAGGTGTCGTTTATTCCGCCCAAGATTGATCTCAAGTCACCCCCTAAGCCCTAAAAGCCATTGGCTTCAGTCCAGAGTGTACCTGCTAATTCGCCGCGATCGCGACCTTGATCACCCGGCGCTGCTTCATATCCTCAAAGACCTGTTCCAGATGGCTCAAAGGTTGGTGCTGACTAATCAATAGATCCAATGGCAATGCCTGACTAGCCAGTAACGTTAACGCCGATCGCACGTATTTAGGCGTATTGTGAAACACACCCTTTAAAGTCAGTTCGCTGTAATGCAGTTGTTCTGTATTCACGGTAATCGTCGTGTCACGCGGACAGCCGCCAAATAAATTAATCGTGGCTCCGGGACGGGCACAGGCGATCGCCATTTCCCATACCGAGGGGACTCCAGTCGCTTCAATCACAATATCCGCCCCCCAGCCATCGGTCAGATCTTTGACTAACTGCGGCACATCCTCCACCTGTTTGTAGTTAAATGTTTTTGCCGCTCCTAACTGTTGCCCGACCTTGAGGCGGGAGTCACTCCCTCCAAACAAAAACACTTCCGTAAAGGGTCTGGTAAACCGGGGTTGAGTATGATCTCCTGTCCAATCGCCTAAACCAGAGGCAAGAGCCGCCACAAACATCAGCCCGATCGCGCCATCGCCAATCACCACTACGCGATCGCCCGGTTTCACATTGGCTCGTGCCGCTCCATGCAACACACAAGCAAGGGGTTCAGTCATGGCTGCCAGCGCATCGGCAATCCCATCCGGAATTCGCAGCAAATTATGTTGCACGATCGGGGCAGGAATTTTCAGGTACTCGGCAAACGTACCGTTATTAAACAGTAAATTTTGGCAGAGAGAATATTCCGCTTTCCGGCAGAAAAAACAGTCCATACAGGGAGCCGAGTTATTGGCAACCACGCGATCGCCAATCCGCCAATCGGTGACTCCCGCTCCCAGTGCCACAATTTCGCCTGCCGCTTCATGCCCAAATAAGGTGGGTGGCTTCAGCATCTTGGCATGTCCACCTCGCCGCCACACTTTCAAATCCGTCCCACAGGTGGTCGCGGCTCCCACCCGTATCACCACTTCCCCCGCCGCCGGAGTCGGATCAGCCACCTGCTCCAACCGTAAATCTTCTTTTCCGTACAGTAACGCTGCTAACAAAGTTATTTTGCCCTTGCATCAGAACCACTCATTGATTTTATTACTGAGTGTTGACCACCTTACAATGGAGCTATCGAAGTTGGATAATAAACGATGTCTGCACCGGAAAGAAACCCAGGAATGATTGAGCTTGCAGACAACCTTTACGAAACAGATTTTTATGCCTGGACCCAAACCCAAGCATTACTGCTCCGTAATCGTCAGTGGAGTCAGCTTGACTGGCTCAATTTAATTGAGGAAATTGAAGCGTTGGGAAAACAGCAACGTCAGGAATTACGCAATCGTTTAAGTGTTTTAATTGGACATCTCTTGAAATGGCAATATCAACCCCAATGCCGAAGCCGGAGTTGGTTAGCAACGATTCGCATCCAGCGTCGAGAGATTTTACAACTATTAAAAGATAGCCCTAGTCTCAAACCATATTTAGCAGAGGCTTTGTTAGACGCTTTCGAGAATGGTAAAGATCTAGCGATCGCAGACACTAATTTACCTATAACCACTTTTCCGTCTGCCTGTCCCTATACAAATGACGAGATCTTAGCCGATCGCTTTTACCCTGGTGAACTGAGTGAACTAATCAGTGAATTTGATTAACAATAAAAGTAATGTTGCCAAATAGAATCTTTCAATTTATCTATAATTAGCAATCTCCGAGGCTATGAAATTGATCATAAATATTATCAATATCATCTAAATATCCATAGTCCATTGAAGTATCATTTTCACGGTATGATTGATACTCATCTTCGGGGCTAAATCTTCCATAGAAGCCCTCATAGTATTCATCATAATCATCAATTTCAAAAGATTTATTAGAATGATTGGAAAGGTTAGGTAATAAAAGCTCTGGATTAGCATTGAGACTTACTTCTGAATCAAGAAGATAAAATTGATTTACAAAAACTACTGGCTGTTTCTTATTGTTACCTCTTATATCTTCCCAGTCGGATAGCTTTATAGAACCCACCACATAAATTATTCTCCCTTTTGAAATACATGATGCCGCAGTTTCAGCTAATTCATTCAGAAATTCTAAATCTATCCATTCAAGAAGTACATTTTTATTCTTACTCAATGATTTAAGTACGATGGGTAATCTACAAACGACCTCACCACTCTCAAAATAAAGCACTCTTGGATCTTCACCTGCATGACCAGCTAAGTTGACTGTATTAAGCCACATCTATGCGCTCCTATAAGTATTAGATTAACTTTTATAGTGTAATTTCAAAACTGATAGTAGCCATCCGGACACAAATTACTTTTTTCTACTAAAGTTTATATCTAACTTATGAATCGGAACTTTACTTGTATGTATAAATAAAGTATTAACTATCGATGCTGATCAACCCCAATTTGTTGACACATATCCTGAACTGGGCAGGTGGAACAGTGGGGAAGTTGTCCAGTACAAATATGTTTGCCGAAGGGGACAAGTAAGCGATTTATTTCGATCCAATAGTCGCGGGGAAGTTTAGCTTCGAGGGCGACGATCGTTGTTTCGGGAGTCCGAGTCTGCACATAGCCCCAACGATTTGTTACCCGATGCACATGGGTATCGACACTGATATAAGCCTGGTTGCAGGCAATGCCTAACGCTAAATGGGCACACTTCGGACCCACCCCCTTAAAGGACAGCATCAACTCCAGATCGCAGGGTAGAACACCATCATATTCCGTGACAATTTGTTGGGCGATCGCGTGAATTTGGACAGCTTTGCGATCGTGAAACGTACAGTCGCGAATTAACTGATCAATTTCGGCTGGACTTAATTGGAGCATTTCCTCCGGAGTCCGGGCATGGGCAAACAAGCGTTGTGCCACCGGCAAACTCACCTCATCGTAGGTGCGGATCGAGATCATGCAGGCAATCAACTGTTCAAACACGGAATCAAACCCGGCTTCCGCTAACGCAAACATTGCCGCTTTAGGATAGGGCTGTACCGCTTCCCGGATCAGGGGAATGCCGCGATCGATATCAAAATTAGGATTCTGGGGCATGGTCACGGTGCCATTGATGTAGCCAATGAATCATGTCCGGTGGCAAAGCCGTCCGGGTGCGGGTCGCTGGATCGATGCAGACATGACGGGTTCTTGCCTGACTCAGAGGACGATCGGGTTTGTCAGCATTCCAGATGGTGTAATGAATTTCAAACTCATTGTCACTCAGAGTCCTTGGGATCAGGTGAATCCTCAGGCGATCGCCACAAAACATTGGGTGGAAAAAATCTGCCTGAGCCTGGATTAACGGAATCACTACCCCCGAGGGACTAAAGAACTGCTTCACGTCAATCTTGGTAGCCACCAGCGAGGCTTCGTAGGCTTCGTGGCACATTGCTAAAATATTGGCAAAATACACGACTCCAGCCGCATCGGTATCTTGAAACCGCACAATTCGCTGATGGATGAACGCCATACTGAATTCCTAATGGCTACCTGAATTAAAGGGTTGAGTCGAAATCGCCAATTCCGCCTGTAAGAAATCAACAAACTGACGGGCAGTGCGACCAGAGCGCCCATTATGGCGGGTTGCCCATTGCAGAGCTTGGTAGTCCAGGTCTGCCGGATCTAGGGTAATTTCCGCTTGTTGAGCGAGATGATGCACAATTTGCAAATAGGTGGGTTGGTCAGCCGGTTCAAAGGTCAGCGTCAACCCAAAGCGATCGCTAAACGACAACTTCTCCTGTACCGTATCCCAGTTATGGATTTCATCAGCATCCTGGGGACGGGGACGATCGCCGAAGAATTCCCGAATTAAATGGCGACGGTTAGATGTGGCATACACCACCACATTCTGAGGTCGGGCGGTCAGATTACCTTCTAACACGACCTTCAGAGCTTTGTAGGCTTCGTCATCTTCCTCAAACGACAAATCATCCACAAATAAAATAAATTTTTGCGGACGATCGTGTACCTGATCGACGATCGTCGGTAAATCACATAGATCCGATTTCGCCACTTCAATCAACCGCAAGCCGCGATCGGCATATTGGTGGAGTAACCCTTTCACCAACGAAGATTTCCCCGATCCTCGACTGCCATACAGGAGAACATGCAGCGCCGGATACCCCTGAAGCAGAAATTCCGTGTTCTTCAGTAAAGCCGCTTTCTGCAATTCATATCCAGCTAAGTTGGAGACTTGAATCGGGTCGGGATAGGCAATTCCGACTAAAGTACCCGCCTGCCAGCGCAGGGCTTCATAATCCGCAAACAGGCCAGTTCCCTGCTGGCGATAGTAGCTTGCCAGGATCATTAACCAACCTGCCGGATCTTGCTGCGACTGCATCGCCGATCGCAACCAATCTGGAATCGCTGCACTCGCCTCTGCTTGCCAGACAACCGGGGTAATTGCTCCTTGCGTCGCTGCCATCACCCATTGACTGAGGTCATGGCTATCACACTGGCAAAGTTGTTGTAACACTTGTAGATCATGCTGTACCGCGTTGACCAGCGCGATCGGCAACTGCGCTAACTCAAGGCGCTGCACCTGCCGGGTAAAGGGATTGTCATCCCGCAACAGCCGCAGCATCAGATAATCCTGCCAGCTTTGGTTACAGGTGGCTAAGGCTTTAAACCATTGCCCATACCACTGTAAACAGTCCCGCCGATCGTCTTCTGAGTCAGGCTGGGCTTGGTGAATTGTCTGTAACAATTGGAGAAAGGCGTGTCCCACCTCCGACTCTAAAACCGATTGATAGAGCAGCAGAGAGGCGGTTTGCTGGAGCAGTAGGTCAGCCGTCACGATCGCAGAATCCATGTCAGTGCTTATAATCACCCGAACGGGCGAATCAGATGGGTGAATCCGGGTTATTCTGGCTGATCGTACAGTGAGACTGTGCATAAATCACCCCCAATCCCCCTACATATTGCCAACTTTCCTAGCAAACCTGGTTGAAGCTTCGTTAAGCCAATGCATGATTCCACCAGGTTTGATGGAACTCTAAAACCACAGCCAGAATCGCATCACGCTAGTTCCTCAAATTCGGGCTACTCACGAATTGCGGATGGCAATATTACTCCCAACGTTGCCCCAATCCTCTGTCTCTGCATTTAGGCTGAAGGGTAGCGGTGGGTCGCCTGCTAAAGGTGGTACTTCAGTCATGAATATCTCTCAAACAAAATCAATTTTTTCCTGGATTGCTGACATTAACCGTCGTTGGCAACAGGCGATCGCCGTTCTTAGTGATCGGAGTAATTTACAGGTTTGGCGATCGCACGATCGCGGCGGCAATCCCCACTGGCATGTTTACGATGCCCAGACCAATCACACTACCAATCTTAGTTCGGAAGCGGAAATGCGAATTTGGATTGAGGAACATTACGATCACCGACCGTGATATGAATCTATAACTAAAGAGCGAGGATGTTGCAATTAGATTGTTACACCATGTTGTTACACAAAATGTTGATGGGAGACTGTTTTACTCTTACCAAACGATACACAACCCATAAAACGATGCTGTTGTGAATAACCTGCAACGTTAGAGGATCTTTAACATGGATAACAATAAAATTTATGCCATTGGCGATAAAGTGCAGGCAGAAGATGGACGAATCGGTGTAGTGATTAATCGTGACAGAAATCCGATTAGCCAAACCACTGAACTCGCTGAGTTAGTTGTTGTCAAATTCGCAGATGGATTAACAATGTCAGCCGCCGCTGAAAAGTTTCAACCCATCAGCGATCCACCCTTTAGCCATCTTGGTTACTGATGCCTTGTAACATAAATATCCGTTGGGAACAGGTAGTTCTACAAAATGCCTGTTCACACCTTTTCACTCTCGCAGGTAATAAAATAACGCCGTCACCTCGGGTGGAATCGCTGTAAATCGAATGCGACAGCGATCGCTTGGCAACCGCTCAATAACTTTGGCATAAATGTCACCCATCCCTCTAGCACGAGCCTTTCCGGTGACTAGGTTTAATTTCAAGTTATCTAACACATCGAGCGGGTGTTCGGTTTGTAATTCAGCAGTATAGGTCGATAACTGCGTGATCTCAGCGAGAAAGACTTGACCCGTTAAATGCTTACCTTCTAACACTGTAAATTGAATCGGAATCGTTCGTTTTAGCTCAATTAATGCCTCATCAATCTTGGGCAGAAATAGATTAAAATTTCCCCCAATCCCCCCAACTTCATACAATACGATCGGCTCTTGAAACCCTTTGGGTTGTACGCGCAATTGCCCATCAAGTCGCAGAATATCTCCCACGTCTTGCAGTGTGGCTGGAGAGATTAATACCTGTCCACCTACAGTGTAAGACTCAATCCGAGAAGCCAGATTTACGGCATTACCTAGTACCGTATATTTAGCTCGCCTTTGGGAACCAATATTTCCGGCTAGAACCTCGCCCGTATTAATACCAATTCCCATTTCTAAAAGGGGCAGATTTAATTGCACATTTTGCTCATTGATTCTGTCCATCGCCAGTTGCATCGCGATCGCGCAAGCAACCGCCCGCTGGGAATCGTCATATCGCTGGATGGGGGCACCAAACAGGACAAAAATGCCATCTCCCATAAGTTCGTTGATCGTCCCTTGGTAGTGGTTGATCACTTCGGTCATGGTTTCCAGATAAAAATTAATCAACCTCACTGCTTTTTCTGGTGATAGGCGTTCCGACAATGCCGAAAACCCTCTCAAATCAGAAATTAAGATCGTGACTTTGCGAGTCTCCCCGCCCAACTTTAGACCGGCTGGAGTTTCTAATATATTGGCGACAACCTCATCGGTCACATACCGTCCAAAGGTTTGGCGCATACCTGCTGCACTCCGAGCCATATATGCCGTAATAGCGATCGCAGTTGTCGATAAGGCTAACAAAGGCGGAATCACCGGAATCCACCATCCTTGCAATAAAGCTTGATAACTACCAATCACTAAAGCAGCACTTAAGCTGACAATACTCAAGCCGGTGGAAAACAACCGCTTTTTAGGCATCAGACGACCCAGACCCCGACTGTGAGATAGGAGCGGTGTATGGGTTTTGTAGCGATTTGCCCAGGTAATAGTCGCCCCGATCGTTGCCCAGAGTAAAATCCATATTCCTTCGATCGGATCAGCCCAGGAGCGAATTAACGGATGACCTTCAGTAGCGGCTCGTAAGATTTGGCTGGCTGTATCTGCATGGATTTCAACCCCTGCCGCCCGTTGAAAGGAATTACTAAAAAACGACTCCTTATAGGGAATGTAGAAATAATCGCCTGCACTTTCGGCAATCACTCCAATTAAGACAATGCGATCGCGCAGAAGCGTAGGCGAAATTTTCCCCGTTAAGACATTGGTCATCGACACCGTTTCAAATCGCTGTCCTAAGTAGCGCAGATTAGACCACATCAGGAGTTGATACCCCCCTGTGCTCGCTCTCACGTACCCTCCATCATTTTCCTGCCACGGCATTAAGGTAGCGTACCCCAGGCGATATTGATCAGGGTGATCTGCTACAGGTTCGATCGGCGCTAAATCAATCTCCTCCGCTTCCAGATATTTCAGCGCCAATAAGGTGCCAAACCCCAAGACAAGTGGACTGTTTTCATCCCGACGCAAGGATAGGAGACTACGCCGAATCTTACTATCGGCATCGGGCAACAGATCATTTGCCCCAATGCGCGGATCATCTGGTTGATCCAATGCTTGCAAAGCCGGAGGTGGCGGCACGATCGCCCCATATTCATTACCTACCACCTTTTGAATCCCAATCAGATTCGGCGTTGAAGCGAAGAGTTGCTCTAACTCCTCCGTCCCTGGCGAGATCGCGAAGTTACGGTACAAATCTAAACCAATTAAGCGGGGCTGCTGCTGTTTCACGCTTGTGAGTAATTGGGCAAGTTGGCGATCGGTCATCGGCCAATTGCCAGTTGCTTGCATATCCGCCTCTGTAATCCCAATAATCACGATCCGCTCATCCACTGGAGAGGTCGGATGGCTACGAAAGCCCCAATCCAGTGCCGCTAACTCCATCGGCTGTAAGGCTCCAGCCAAGCGCAACAGCATCAAAATACCCACGACGATCGGAGCCGTAATCCAGACCCCACGCCATTTCCATACTTGCCGATTAAATTTTGCCCACATGCGATTTATCTGGCATTAGTCGGACATGATGTTAATTCCCTACTGCCTACCATTGGGTGCTTGTCCGGAGCAATCGATCGGGAGTTGCTACCCTGACTGTAGCCCACTCCCCCAATTTGGGCTGTCAGGTAAACTACCCCATTCGCCCCCATTACCCACCCCTGAGCCTCTACAATTTCCGTTATTGCTGGCTCCCTCAAAGGATTCGTTGCGCGATCACGGTTTTGCCGACCCTGACTGCTGGACTGAGTGACTAAGGGCAGGAGATCGGTTAACGTTTGTCCGCCATTGATACTCCCCAGCCCTAAAGGGACGGGGATTCTTGAGCAACCCACAAACGGATTCTCAAAGGCGCAATCAAAGCACCCCTACTGACTCCACTCAGATCTAGTCTGAGTTTTGCCGCTACTTTTCTAAGAATGTTGCCTGCTCCATTGCAGTCAGCATTTATTTTTGTGCCATCAGCAGAACAATATAAACCACGCTGGACACGCTTCCCTGATTCTTGCCACCCTTCGGGTTTTTCGCCAAATGTAGGTAGCTCATCCGAATCCAGAAAACTTGCCTTGCTAGTGTAGCTCTCCTCTGTCTCAACAAACTTCAGACCGTATTGCTGGCAAAGTTGAGCAATCCTATCTTTCAGCCTGCCCGTTGGAATCTGGACAAACTTCTGATTAGTTTTGCTGCCAAGGTTTATTTCTTGCCGTTGTCCCTTATTCCAGCCAAAAACAACTGTGCCAATTCCATGTTCCAAACAATGATTCAAAACGAGTCGAGCCGCTTTATTTACAGCATCCCTGATTTGTCGATTCCGTTTTTCTGTGATGCCAGCTAATTGCTGACTCCAAAAGCCTTGGGGCTGATTTTCTTTCAGGACAGATACTCGTTTGTTGTACCACTGGTTCAAGCTTTTTAAGTGCAGCCCATCAACAATGAAGCTTGTCCCAATATTAGAGACGCAGGTTAGCCAGTTATCCAGCCCTGGGTCAATGCCTAACACCTTGTCAAAATCAACCTCAGCTTCCACTGTAGGTAGCTTGTAGACGAGTTCTAAATAGAACTGCCCATTGCGAGGGAGGATTCGATATTCCCGAATTGATTTGTATTCAAGGTTGGATGGCATTGGCAGATAGAACGCATCTATTCCAAACCACGCTTTAACTTTACTGCCAAGCGGAAAACGCAACCCTTCAGACTTCAATTTGACTGCTTGACCAGGGAACGTGACTAAGTTCAACCCACCTTTCCGGTATCCCGGCAATTTTGGCCTTTGGTCTACCTTGCCATTTTTGACAACTTTCAGTAGTCCAAAGAAAGACTTAAAGGACTCTGCAACAGTGGTCAGACATTGTTGTGCGACCTGGGAGTGCAACGCCTGAAAGTGAGGATTGCGACTCATTTCACGATGCAAGTCAAACTTACTGGGAGCCTTACCAGTCTTGAAATACAACTGTCGGGATAGATAGTTGCCACAGTTACTCAGTTTTGCCGACTCACCACAAATAAACTCAAGAATTGCTCGAAGCTCTGAGTCTGAACTAATTAGAATTTGCTGGCATCCAAAGCTAGACATTTTTTTGATTTTCGATGTACTGCTTAATGACTGAAATGGGCGCACCGCCAACAGTCGAGACGAAATAGCTATTAGTCCACAGTGTAGGTAGTCGAGATTTTAACCAAGGAAATTCCTGTCTTAAAATGCGTGATGTTCTACCTTTCAGGTATCGAATCAGCTTAGCAATCCCGAATTGTGGGTTTACCTCAACCAATAAATGAACGTGATCAGGCATTACCTCCATTTCAATCAACTCTGACGTGAATTCGGCACAAATCTCTTGAAGCAGTTCTTTAAGCCGAACCTCTACCCCATTGACTAAAACTTTGCGTCGATACTTAGGGCACCAGACAACGTGATATTTGCAGGAATAAACAACGTTATTGTTTGACTTGAATTTGCTCATGCTTCATTATACAGCAGTGAGCTATCTAATCCGGGAAAGCCACAGAAGCCGCTTTGTTACTTACATTAGGCGGCTAAAGCCGCGAATCGCTTATATCCCCATGCCTGAACTCAGGGGCTTTAGCTCGTTTTTGGTAATGAGGCACCCGTATATCCCCCTAAAATCACATCCCCATTCGAGCGAATAATTGGATCCTGTGGGCTATATAAGAGTCCAGGTTGACCATTCAGTTGTTCGATATGCACATTTCCTCCAGCCGTAAAATGTGCATCCCCAATCACGGGATTAGCACTGCGTAGGATCAGATTGCTCCCCGCTAAGATGCCACTATCAGCATGATTCAAGGCAAAAATATCGACTGTACGATCGC
The DNA here is from genome assembly GCF_050753385.1 of Pantanalinema rosaneae CENA516. Classification (NCBI taxonomy): domain Bacteria; kingdom Bacillati; phylum Cyanobacteriota; class Cyanophyceae; order Leptolyngbyales; family Leptolyngbyaceae; genus Pantanalinema; species Pantanalinema rosaneae. Next base: position 2,096 of record NZ_JBLZFZ010000033.1, on the reverse strand, counting down.
CCTGAATCATCAGAGTTCCCAGGGCTTGAGCCAGAAAAGGAGCGCTCACAGTATCGCGAATCCGGACAGTATCCTGTGCCTGAAGGGTTAAATTTCGACCGGCGCGTAACGATCCCTGTAGCTCCAACCGATCGGCATTCAGAATTAAATCCTGTCCAACCCTGAGGTTACCTTGATTGATCAGCGTTGCCCCAGTTCGGCTAGCACCATACTGCAAACCGGGGGTAATGTTGAGCGTTAACAATGGAGGAGCTTGCGGATCGATCGCACTAAACTCGCTGCCATCGGGAAACCGAAGACTGCTGGCAGTGCTGGCTAGAAAGGAGCCACCAATTTCTAACCGGGCATTAGCTCCAAAATGAATGCCATTGGGATTGAGGAGAAATAAGTTGGCAGTTCCATTCGTTTTCAATAGTCCATCAATATGAGAAATCGTATTCCCCGTTACTCGTGTCAGAATATTCTGAACTGTTACTGGATGGCAGTACCAGCCGTGGGAATAGAGAACTCCCGAAAACTATGGAATAAATGATCCCCTCGGACGGTTCCCCCCTCAATCACACATTGGCTGCAATCTGTCACCACACGAGAGTTCTCTGGCAATGTACTATCCGGCACAATTTGGGCTTGAGCAGATGGGAAGGCAGCGGTCAAAGCTGACACGAAGACAAAACTACGCAGAAGCCAAAGCCGGAGTTCGATCGCTCTCATAGTTGGGCAGCATTAAGAGGGTGTATTACTATTTAGCCTGACAACAGGCTGCCCCCCGGAGAAGCGATCGTTCAGATCGTAAATCTTTAATCGTTTGCAACGAGGAATCACCAGAACTTTGCATTTTGCCGCCGAATATCACCAGCGTATGCTGATAGTAGGTTCAAAAGGTCACAACGCTACGAATTGACTCTCCTCGATACATTAAATCAAAAGCATCATTAATCCGTTCGATCGGCATCGTATGGGTAATTAAATCATCAATATTGATTTTGCCCTCCATATACCAATCGACAATTTTGGGGACATCCGTTCGACCTCTAGCCCCACCAAACGCACTACCTTGCCAAACTCGACCAGTCACTAATTGAAAGGGGCGAGTCCTAATTTCTTCCCCTGCCCCCGCTACACCAATAATGGTGCTAATGCCCCACCCTTTATGGCAACACTCTAGTGCTTGACGCATGACATTGACATTGCCAATACACTCAAAGGTATAGTCTGCTCCCCCCTTAGTTAATTCGACTAAATAGGTCACTAAATCTCCCTCAACTTCTTGGGGATTTACGAAGTCAGTCATCCCAAACCGTTCTGCTAATTCCCTTCTTGCCGGATTGATATCTACGCCCACAATCCGATTAGCCCCCACCATTCGCGCACCCTGAATCACGTTGAGTCCGATCCCACCCAATCCAAACACAATCACGGTTGATCCCGGTTCTACCTTTGCCGTATTAATGACTGCACCAATTCCAGTCGTCACGCCACAACCGATATAACAGACCTTATCAAAAGGAGCATCTTCACGAATTTTGGCAAGGGCAATTTCTGGTAACACCGTGTAATTCGCAAAGGTTGATGTTCCCATATAGTGATGAATCATCTTGCCATTTTGAGAAAAGCGACTGGTGCCGTCGGGCATCACACCTTTTCCCTGTGTCCCCCGAATCGCCTGACAGAGATTTGTTTTCTGACTAAGACAATATTCACAATTACGACATTCTGGAGTATATAGTGGAATGACATGATCACCCGGTTTTAAACTTTTAACGTCATCACCCACTTCCACCACAATTCCTGCTCCTTCGTGCCCCAAAATTGCCGGAAATAGTCCTTCTGGATCCTTCCCTGACAGCGTATAAGCATCGGTATGACAAATTCCAGTCGCTTTGATTTCAACTAAAACCTCTCCCGCTTTCGGTTCCTCCAGTTGAATGGTTTCTATACTTAAAGGCTTGTCAGCTTCCCACGCGATCGCCGCTTTAATATCCATAATCATTTCCTCCAGAAAAACTGTTGTAAGCCTGTCTCACCCTGGCTTCATCAAAATATTTTTAACAGGTTAAATACACGTCAACCTGAATCAATTCTCGTAAATCACAATT
>NZ_JBLZFZ010000032.1:0-86863 GCF_050753385.1 Pantanalinema rosaneae CENA516 | reverse complement strand
AGATGTGTATAAGAGACAGATAGGGAGGAGGGGGGAGATAGGGGTTGGTTGTGGTTGGCTTCTAGATGGGGAGTGTCCCAGGTTTGCAGGAGTTGGCGATCGGCAAACTGTGCCCAGTGTAGGCGGGAATTACCAATCATGAGGGCGAGCCAGGGTGAAGCGGTCATGAGTGAGAGAATCAGCGTTTCAGAATGATGCGTAAGTGCTGTATAGTACGCTGTTAACTGTTAGCTATCAATGGTTAGTTTTCACCGTTAGTCTTTTACCGACAGTAGGCGATCCTGTGCAAAGTCTCACCAATCCCCATCCCCCTACCACTCCTCCCAATACTGACGATTCAGCGATTTGGTCAGAGCTATTACAACAATTGCTCGATCGCCAATCTCTCACCTCGGAACAAGCCGCTCACCTCATGCAGGGTTGGTTAGCAGAGAGCATTCCTGAGGTACTCTCGGGTGCGATTCTGGCTGCAATTCAGGCAAAAGGGGTTTCAGCCTCAGAACTGGCAGGCATGGCACAGGTTTTGCAAGCTCAGGCAGTGGCGACTCCAGCCGTTGATCAACTGGCAGGGCAACCCTTGATTGATACCTGTGGAACTGGGGGAGATGGCGCAGGCACCTTTAACATTTCCACCGCAGTTGCCTTTGTGGCGGCAGCGGCAGGGGTGCGAGTGGCAAAACATGGCAACCGATCGGCCTCTAGTCGGGTGGGTTCCGCCGATGTTTTAGAGGCGTTGGGCATTAATTTAAATGCGTCACCCGAAAAAATTCAGGCCGCAGTACAGGAAGTTGGGATTACTTTTTTGTTTGCTCCCGGTTGGCATCCGGCGATGAAAAGTGTGGCTCCCCTCCGCCGCACCTTGAAAATACGCACCATATTTAATCTGTTGGGGCCCTTAGTGAATCCGCTCCGTCCCACGGGGCAGGTGATTGGGGTATTTGATAGTGGATTGATTGCCACGATCGCCCAAGCCCTGCAACAGTTAGGCACTCGCCGCGCGATCGTCTTGCATGGACGAGAGCGTCTGGATGAAGCTGGGTTAGGTGACCTGACGGATCTGGCGGTATTGGCAGATCAACAGGTGCATGTCACCAGCTTAAATCCGGCAGATTTGGGTATTACCCTGGCACCACTTAGTGCGATCGCGGGGGGCGATGTGCAGCAAAACGCAGACATGCTCAAAGCTGTTTTACAGGGAGGGGGGACTCCGGCTCAACGGGATGTTGTGGCGTTAAATGCGGCATTGGCGTTACAGGTCGGAGAGGCGATCGCTGCCTCGGATAGCGCGTACCAAAGTGGCTTTGCGATCGCCAGGGAGATCCTCAGTAGTGGAGCGGCCTGGTCAAAGCTAGAGCAGCTCGTTAAGTTTCTCAGTTAACGCTTTCTAAATTCCACCACATCTTCTTTCACCGTGATATCAAAATCACCGAAGAAGTCATGACCCAACAGCCCAAAATTGCCGAGGGTGGAGTTGATTGAGACAACCACGTCCTTAATGGTCGCTCCACCTACATTAATCGAATCAATATAGCCCAAGGGCACTTCAGCCACCCCATTGGCAGTGCTGAACTTCGCCGAACCAACTACTTTTACCCCTAGTTCGGCGGCCATCACATCGGTAATGACTGTAGCGCTGGCACCAGTATCCACAATCATTTCATAGGTTTTCGAGCCATTGAAGGTCACATCAACCACAGGAGTACCGCCTGCCCGCCGTTTAATCGGCACTTGAAAAACTCGTCCGGCTCCTGCCGTAGGAGCATTGCGAACTTCCATATTGGGCAAGCCAGGATTGAAGGCAACTGTTCCTGAACCAGCCTTTGCCGCTTGCTGTTTGGCGTACTGTAAATTCCGTTGATACTCCATTAATTTGGTCTTTGCCATCGCCCGATAGGGACTCGACGGTGGCACTGCTTTAATTAAATCAACGGCTTGCTGCCAGCGATCGACCACCAAAGTCCAATCATCCTGGGATTGAGCCGCTTGACTGATATTGACTGCACTCTCTGCTTTATTCAGCGCCCTGCGATATGGATCTTCCTTGGCAGGTGCGGTCGCGATCGGAGAGGGCGAGGGGCTGGCAACTACCGGAAATGGCGAAGCCGCAACAACGGATTGAGCAGCAGTGGTTGAGGTCGATGGGGAATTGGATTGGCTACAGGCGATCGTGCCAACAAACAGCGTCCCAGACAAAAACAGCAGAGCAATGCCAGAGTGAGGCGGCTTAAGCATAGAGCAATGAGGAGGAACGGACAAACGGGGAGTAGTCTAGAGATCACATCAGATGCTTTTCTTAGGATTCCGCACTGCCAGTGTCCAGTAACTGAATGTGAGGAAAATTTCATCAACTATTGCAAAAGGTTTACGTCTGACGCTTTGCGGGTAATTCTGCATGGCATAATCGATGGGTTTGTGTCTTGACAAAGGTGGCTATGGCTCTCTCTAATGCTCAACCAGCACTTCTCGTGTTGGCAGATGGTAGTTCCTATCAGGGCTGGTCGTTTGGGGCGACGGGAACCGCCCTGGGTGAAGTGGTGTTCAATACGGGGATGACGGGCTATCAGGAAGTGTTGACCGATCCCAGCTACCGGGGGCAGATCGTTACCTTCACCTACCCAGAGTTGGGTAATACCGGGGTCAATCCAGACGACGAGGAATCAAGCCAACCCCAAATTAAAGGCGCGATCGCCCGCAACATTTGTCCCCAGCCGAGTAACTGGCGATCGACCCAATCTCTCCCCGATTACTTAAAACACCATAACATCCTAGCCATTTACGGAATTGACACCCGCGCCTTAACCCGGAAACTGCGATCGGTGGGTGCCATGAATGGTGCCATTTCCACCGAAATTCTCGATCCAATGGAACTGTTACTGAAAGTACAACAGGCTCCCAGCATGGCAGGGCTCAACCTGGTGCGCGAAGTCACCACGTCCACCGTGTATGAATGGTCGGACACCACTGATCCCCACTGGCAATATGGTTCAGCCGTGGCTACTGCCGATAGTGAGCCATTCACCGTGGTCGCGATCGATTTCGGCATCAAACGCAATATCCTCCGGCGACTTGCGAGCTATGGGTGCCGCGTGATTGTTGTCCCCGCCAATACTCCTGCTGAGGAGATCTTGAAATACAACCCAGATGGCATTTTCCTATCGAATGGGCCGGGGGATCCCTCTACGGTAGAGGAAGGCATTACGACTGCAAAAGCACTCCTGGCAGCCCAAAAGCCCATGTTTGGCATTTGTATGGGGCATCAAATCCTCGGCTTGTCCCTGGGGGGAGAAACCTTCAAGCTGAAATTTGGGCATCGGGGACTCAATCAACCCTGTGGCCTGAGCCAGCAAGTAGAAATCACCAGCCAGAACCACGGATTTGCGATTACGGCTGAGTCCTTAGCCAACACTGATGTCGAAATTACTCACCTGAACCTAAACGATCGTACCGTCGCTGGACTGCGGCACAAATCGCTGCCCTTGTTCTCTGTTCAGTATCACCCTGAAGCCAGCCCCGGGCCCCATGATGCCGACTATTTGTTTGAGCAATTCATTCAAGCCATGCACCAACATCGCCAAACTCAGACAAACTAAGGTATAACTTCAAGGTTTCCACATTTTCCCACTATTCGTTATGATATTGGAGCTTCAACCTTGACACTTTGGAGTTGCTCTAAAGTGGAAAATGCACCCATGAGGGTGTATACTGAAGCGTCGAATTTGAGGACTACGAATCTAGGAGGGTTCTATTCCTGAGCCACTAACCCTGACTGTCAGCTTAAGAGGCACGCGAGAAGTTAGGGATAACTACCAGTTATTTCGCCTCACAGGTCTATTGGATGCCTTCTCAGAGCCTACCTTTCGGAAGGTACTGACCAAATGTGTTGAAGAAGGTCCTAAGCACATCATTCTGGATCTGTCCAAAATTGATTTTGTGGACAGTTCCGGCTTAGGAGCATTAGTGCAATTGGTCAAAAAAGCTCAATCCTTTGAGGGCACCCTACAAATTGTCACGAATCCTCGTGTCACCCAAACGGTTAAGCTGGTTCGCTTAGAGCAGTTTCTTTCTCTGCAAACCTCAGTTGAAACCGCGATCGAAAACGTTAAACCCAGTAGTTAAACCCAGATCGTTCCCAGGTTGTTGAAACTGTTGGCGGTAGGAGGCCATTGGCAATCTGTCTGGGCAACAGCAGGTTGGCTTTGGGTCATCTCAAACCGCCGGTTTATTTAGCTTGATGAGATGAGATGATGAGTGCCCCCATTCTGACTGCTGATCAACTCAGTGCAGCTTTAAGCCAATTACCCGGTTGGAGTATCAAAGATGGCAAGCTCCATCGACAATTTCAATTTGGCTCGTTTGTGGAAGCCTTTGGGTTTATGTCTAGTGTGGCATTGGTTGCAGAGGCAATGGGACATCACCCAGAGTGGTTTAATGTCTACAATCGGGTGACGATCGACCTCACCACCCACGACTCCGGCGGGATCACGGCGAAAGATATTGACCTGGCAACCAAAGCCAATGAGTTAGCTAAATTATCCTGAGGCGATCGAGATCACCCCGATCGGCTACCAATGGACTTATTGATCACTGATTCGTGTTTTCTGCCCCATGTTACCCAGTGATCTGCTGATGCATCGCTATAGTGGTGAAACCGTGATTCCCAAACGGTTAAGCCTGAATCAGGAGAACCTGGCGATCGCGACAGAATTAATTACCCTATATCAGGAAGCCAAAGGCGGCACTCGGGGAGAACTCAACCGCCAACTGCAAGAACTGGAAGGCGAAAGTACCGACTATCGGATTAAGCGAGGGCTGGCGCATCTCCTGAGTAGCGATACCTTTAGCAAGTTTGAAACGATCAGTCCCCTCGATCCACCCATGCTGCGGCAACGGGTGTTTGCCCTGTCCGCTCAAACGGCTCCCCACCCCCAGGCAACCCAAACGACACTACAGACCTTAGCCGATCGCCTGACGGCAGAACTGGGGCATGAAGTATTGCCGACTCAAATTCAAGCCGGACTGTATGCTGATTTATCAGATAATCAAATTCTGACCGAGTTTGATGCCCCCACCCCAGAAGCCCTACTCCACCGCTACAACCTGTCTCAGGTACAAGGGGTGTTTTACCGCGCCAGCCAGGTCGTTTTGAATGCCCACCGCAACGATCCAGGCGAGTACAAACTGTTATTCCGGTATCTCAAGCTATTTGGGCTGATGACCTACATCGAAGGGGATGCGGATCATGGGTTTACACTGACGATCGATGGTCCGACGAGCCTGTTTAAACCCAACACCCACTATGGGCTCAAACTGGCGATGATGCTGCCTGCTCTGCTGCATGTGACTAAGTGGAGTTTAGCGGCTACCTTACAGATGAAGGATAGTTACTCCGGGACAGTGCGATCGGGGCGCTTTACACTGGAATCTGACAATGGGCTGGTGAGCCATTATCCCCCTGGCAAAACCTACGACAGCATGTTAGAAGCGGGATTTGTGGAACGGTGGGCAAAGGCAAAAACCGAGTGGAAGTTGGAACGAGAGGTGGATCTGATTCCGATTCCGGGCAGTGTGATGATTCCCGATTTCCGGCTGGTTCATCCCGATGGTCGGACACTATTGTTGGAAATTGTTGGTTACTGGCGACCCGAATACCTGAAGAAAAAGTTTTCCCAAGTCCGGCAGTCAGGGCGCGATGATTTGGTACTGGCAATTTCCGAGCGGCTGAATCTGGATCATGCCGGGATCAAAGTTGATCAAACCCCAGCGACGATCGTCTGGTTTAAAGACCAACTTGCTCCTAAAGCCGTTCTCGCTGCGATCGATGCGATTGGACTTTAGACTAAATACAATTTTCCACTATATGTAAGGGCGAACGGCCGTTCGCCCCTTCAGAGGTAATTTACCGATTCGCCCATTGCCGTTTTGTTGGCTTCGCTTCCGGCGGCGATACTGGTGCCGGTACAGTAGATTGCTCCTTAGCACCGATCTTAGTACTGAGGTTGGGTTGAGCAGAAGCCTCTTCCTCAGGAATGAACGGTGCTGAGGTAGGAGAAGAGTTGGTTGGTAGAGTTTGCCGAGACACCCAGGCTAAGCCAGCCGCCATGACAGCCGCATAGCCCAAGAATAAATACGCGGATGGCATTTTCGACTTGACTCGCGGTTTATACCAGCTTGGAATCGCGGCTTTCGCTGGATCAAGATGGGGAATCGATTCTGCCCATGCCATCCCATCCATCCCTAAAGCATCGCCTAACCGGCGAATAAACCCTCGGATATAAATATCCTCTGGCAGGCGATCGATTTGTCCGGTTTCCAAGGCTTCTAGTTGATGCATGGGAATCAGGGTCTTGCAGTGAAGCTCATACAGAGACATGCTTCTAGCCTGCCGGAGCTGCCGAATTTCCTCACCCAATTCCTGTAATCGCGTTTCTCGCGCTTGTAATAGAGCTTGAGCCGCCTGTTCTGCTTTACTTAATCGTTTGGTGGGTTTAGTGGGTTTGGTCGTAGTCGTGCCCTGCGCCACATTCCCATGAGGGGAGTTTGCCAAACAAGCCTGGGGGACTGATTCTAACGCTAGTGATGCCTCTAAGTGCATAGCAGAGAGCGACGACTCATGGGTAGATTCGGTCATGAGCAAACTTTCAGGATGGGGATTTTGGGGGGGTGGGGGGGGAGGCACGATCGCAGGAGTCGCATTGAAGTGAGCCACTGCCGCTAGATTCATAGCAGGTTGTTGCTCAGGCTGCACATCGATCGCGTCTTTGCGACGAATTAATTTACGAAACACTAAGCGAATCGCTTCCCGACCGACCGATCGCACCATCAGTTGTACTTGCTTACTTAATTCACTAGGCATGGTTTCCAACTCTGCCATCACCCGTTCATAGGGTTCACTGCGACAGAGTTCGGTTTCAATTTGCCTGAAGATGCCACGTAATGCGTCTACAGAAACCTCGATCGCTCCATCGGGAACACCTAGAACATAAACGGAGTCCTGCGTTACCATGCTCACCTCCATGCATCCAACAATGTCATCGACGGCTGACAATTCTTCTAGTAATAAATTGTGAAGAGATTGTATAGTCGCCTCTGTCACCTGAATTCACAAAGCTGAGCGTTGCTCCGGATCATTCTGAGAAATCGGCGGAATTGATGCAAATATTCACGCTTATCCGCATCACTACCTCACCTAGTATGTCGAAGTAGAAATATTCCTTAAATAAAAAGCGATCGCCGTTTAGTAACAGCGATCGCCCTTGATCAATGGGTACGTCAGCAAGAACTTACTTAGAGATAAAGTCTTGACCTTGCTTCAGCGCTTGTTGTCCGATATTTTTTGCCACCCAACCCAATGCCAATGCCAAGGGCAAAACCACAATCAGTAACCGCCAGTCCATATCGAGTACCTCTCACTTGATTAATAAAGATTCTTGAATGGCTCTCATATTTAATTTTTATCGTATGTGAGCCAGTTTTCCTAGTCCCTCGCCTAAAAGATTAGGGAGATCGGCAAGATAGGGCAGGAATCAGTTTCCCTATCCTCTCACTCTGACTGGATTAGAGTCGCAGCAAGTCGCGATCGGACTCTACAGCCGCCGTCGGTTGCAACAAGCCATTCAGCAACGAAGCGGGACGCTGACGATAAGGCCAGGCAAAGGCATGGCGGAAAGCCGCATCTTGACACGCCTGCAATTCCTTAAAGCCAATGATATCGTAAGTTAACAGATTCTCATACTCAAACGGCAAGCGCACGTTATGGAGTCCCGCATTATCGGTACAGATGGCAATATCCACTCCAGCTTCAAAGCAGCGATCAAAGACGGTCTTTAGTTGGGTAATCTCGTCCAGAGTTCCAGTTTTCAGATAGGTAGTGGGACAAACTTCTAAACATTGCTGTTGGTCTGCTACCTGCTGGAGCAGATGGGGGTAGCGCAATGGAATCTGAATCCCATGCCCAATCCGCATCAAGTAGGGTAGCAATTCTGCATAGCAGCCCTCACGGGTTTCATACAAATGTCCGGTAGTATTGAGTCCGAGCGATCGCGCGTAGGCATACAACTCCACAAACTCAGATAACCGTTCGCCGTAGTGGTTATCGCCTCCAGCCACATCGATCCCACATACATAATCTCGATTCTGGGCAGCCAGATCGACGATCGCCCGATTCACCTCATAGGGCAGACGAGAGTGCATACATAAAATCTGACTGGTGACGATCGGGTACTCATTCAGACGACTGGCTTTGCCGACGACCTCAACGATTTCTGCCATGCGATCGATGCGCTGGGTCTGAGGTAAATGCTCTGGAGTCCGCAGATAGGGGGTATAGCGCAATTCCAAGTAGGCGAGATTCTCGAAAATGTAGGCTCCTCGCATCAACCGATAGATGAAATACGGCAGGGCTTCCGCCGTTTGCACCCCTTCTACCAGCGTATGGAGTTCCAAATACTCATCCAATGTATTACGCGGACGGGTGTAAAAATCCTCAAACTCGGCATAGTCGGGAAACCGCGCGATCAGATCAGCATCATGTCGTTGCAGGTAGCGCCACAATACCCTGGGAACAACAGAACCACCTAAATGACGGTGCAATTCAGCATAAAGAGCCACAACAACCTCTGGAAATCAAAATAAAGGGTTTACAGGGATAAGAAGCATCAACCGTTCGCTTATTGCTAGGCGAACATTCATCCTGGTCAGCAGGATTACCGCTGGCATCACTGACTGAGCCGATGGCAATGGATGATCAGGAAGTTTCTATAGGAAGACCCCTCAACAACCCATCAGGATTGCGATCGCTAGAGCCAGTGAATCGATCTTGAGAACAGCTAAATGGTTGATTGCTAATCGAGCAATGAATGAACCAAGAAGAACCAGAGCAACTAAGCTAAATTTGCCTTTTCGTTAACCAAACCGACTGGCATGATTCAATTCATCCATAGTGATAGAGATGGGCTAGATAGGCATCGCCACCACCGATTAACAGACGGGAAGACACTTGGCATCCGTCCTATTGATTAAAATGACTTCTCTTCATCATAAATAACGTTTCCCTGATCTGGCTGCATAGAGGCAAAATTCCATCGCCAGGTTGATCGCCTCAAGTATTTGGGAGAAAATTGGTCGTCCCAGGCAATCATCACTGACTGGATGCAACAGGTCAAACGGGCATGATTCAAATCAGGAGTTGACGCGATGGAATATCGTACCTTGGGTTGTACTGGTCTGAAGGTGTCTGCGATCGGAGTAGGTACCTGGCAACTGAGCGGTCCCCTCAGTCTAGATGGGCAGGCGGACGGCTATGCCGATGTCGGGCGAGAATCAGCCATCCGATTAATTCATGCTTGCGAGGAGTTTGGCATTAACTATATTGATTCGGCAGAATTGTATGGGGCAGGGGAGGGAGAACGCCGCACCGGAGCCGCATTACAGGGACGGCGCGATCGCTGGGTGATCAGTACAAAATTCGGTTATCGCCAGGGTGACCAGGGTGAACGAATTACCGATTGTCGTCCCAATACCATTCGCACCAGTTTAGAGGGCAGCTTACAACGTCTACAAACGGACTATATTGATATCTACCTCTACCACACCCCACCCGAAACCGCCTGGATCGCTGAAGGCAAAGCAGTTTTAGACACTTTAAAGCAGGAAGGGAAAATTCGAGCCTATGGCATCTCAACTGATCGTCCGGCTGACCTGATGCACCTCGTCCACCAAGAGGCGGCGGAGGTGGTGATGTTTGCCCGATCGCTCCTGTTAGAACCCGTCAGTATGCTGAAGTATGTGCAAGCCCACAATCTAGGGACGATCGTCCGAGGTGCTTTCGCGAATGGGTTACTGTCTGGTAAGTACTTTCGGCAACGTCCGCAATTATCCGATCAAGATATCCGTAGCCATTGGCTAAATACCGTCAACACGGAACGCTACCAGATCTACGAACAATTTGTGCCACCGGGCTATCCGATGAGTGCCCTTGCCCTCCGCTACCTGTTAGACTTTGAGACTACTCATACGATCGTGCTGGGCAGCAAAACCATTGCCGAATACCAGGATGCCCTGAAAGCATTGGAGTTACCGCCTCTAGATGCCAGTACCCACACCACCTTGACAAAAATTCAGCAACAGTTCGCCAATCCCTCCTTCAAACAACGGGTGGTCAATAAACTGAAAACCTTCCTGGGACGGTGAACGTCGCGATCGTCCCTCCCTGGCTGACGTTGAGCCGCATCGAGCGAATTTATCATGGAACGGTTGACATCATGCACAAATGCTCCTGATAATGGATGTTTGTGCAAACTCTAGCGCTTATAAAAAACCTTGGCTAACGTCGTTGTGATTGGTGCCCAATGGGGCGATGAAGGGAAAGGAAAGATAACAGATTTGCTCAGCAAATCAGCGGATGTCGTGGTTCGCTACCAGGGAGGGGTGAACGCTGGACATACCGTTGTCGTAAAGGATCAAACCTTTAAGCTGCACTTGATTCCATCGGGGATTTTGTATCCCGATACAGAATGCATCATTGGGTGCGGCACAGTGATTGATCCGAATGTGCTGATTGGCGAACTCGATCAACTGGAACAGTTGGGCATTTCGACCGCAAATCTCTTGATTTCTGAAACCGCTCATGTCACCATGCCGTACCATCGCCTGATTGACCAGGCTTCGGAGGAACGGCGCGGCGATCACAAAATTGGCACGACCGGGCGGGGGATTGGACCGACCTATGCCGATAAATCAGAGCGTACTGGCATCCGGATGATTGATCTGATGGATCCGGACTTGCTACGCAAAAAATTGCGCTGGACGGTCGAGTACAAAAATGTCATTCTCGAAAAGCTCTATAATCTGCCGCCCCTTGATCCGCAGACAATTATTGATGAGTATCTCGTGTATGCCGATCGCCTGCGTCCCCATGTGATCGATAGTTCCCTGCGGATCTACGATGCCATCCAGCGCAAACGGAATATTCTGTTTGAAGGGGCACAGGGTACGCTCCTGGATCTCGATCACGGCACTTATCCCTATGTCACCTCATCAAATCCGGTAGCCGGGGGAGCCTGTGTGGGAACTGGCGTGGGGCCTACCATGATCGATCGCGTGATTGGGGTTGCTAAAGCCTATACCACGCGGGTAGGAGAAGGTCCGTTCCCCACCGAATTGCATGGCACAATGGGAGAGTTGCTGTGCGATCGTGGTGCCGAGTTTGGGACAACCACCGGACGGAAGCGGCGGTGTGGCTGGTTTGATGCGGTGATCGGTCGCTATGCGGTGCGGATTAATGGGTTAGATTGTCTCGCCATCACTAAGTTAGATGTGCTAGACGAACTCGATGAAATTAAAGTCTGTGTCGCTTACGAGATTGACGGTGAACATTGTCGAGATTTTCCGAGCAACTCCCGCCAATTTGCCCATTGCCAGCCCGTCTACAGAACCGTTCCGGGTTGGAAGCAGTCCACAGCAGATTGCCGGACGCTGGAGGATTTGCCCAGCCAAGCTCTGGACTACCTGAAGCTGTTGGCAGAGTTGATGGAAGTGCCGATCGCGATCGTCTCTTTGGGCGCTAGTCGTGATCAAACCATCATCGTGGAAGATCCGATTCACGGTCCGAAACGCGCTTTGCTGTATACCAATGGCACCACCCCGGCAACGGCTCACAGCCAAACGTTAGAAGTTTAGACGTTAAAAGCCAACCATCAAACGATCGTTTGATCGGTGGTGTTGACTGTCTGATTGATCCTTTATCCTTCGCCCTGAGCATTATGGAACTTACGATCGAATGTCAATCTCGTCCCGCAGGCAGCAAACCCAATGCCTTGCGTCGTTCTGGTTTAACACCTGCCGTGTTATATGGTCACAATGGCACTGAGTCTCTGGAACTGGCAGTCAATACCAAGACCGCGGAACACCTGATTCGTAGCGCCGCTGTCAACAGCAGTTTGATTGATGTGACCATTCCTGACCTGTCCTGGAATGGTAAAGCGTTGTTGCGGGAAGTCCAGGCTCATCCCTGGAAAAAATCACTGTATCATCTCAGTTTCTTTGCCATTGGTAGTCATGCCAGCCTGGAAGTTGATATTCCCCTGCGGTTAGTCGGAGAGCCAAAAGGCGTAAGATTATCGGGTGGAACACTGGATCAAGTCCTGACTTCCCTCCGGGTTCGTTGCGCTCCTGATAGCATTCCCGATACGATCGATATTGATGTATCTGATCTGGATGTCGGTGGCGGTCTGCATGTGAACGAATTAAACCTGCCCTCCGGAGTCGTAGCAACGGGTGAACCCGATCGGATCGTGGCGAGCGTCTTAGCAGGTCGTGGCGGCGGTGAAGCTGCCAGCGAATCCGAGTAAGTAAATTAGATTGCAAAGAGCCAGGGTTTATACCAGTAAATCCCTGGCTTTTAGCTTGAAATGGGGACTGACGGCATTAGCCAATCTGGGAACAACCTGGTCACTCCACTGCGAGAGACGTTGAAACCGTATGCGGATCGAGATGATAGTTAGCAGAGTCATCGTCAACATCTAACTCATCCAGTTTAGGCTCAGTGAAGCGGCTAGCAGGGTCGGCTCGGACAGTGCAGCGTTCTGCGCTATAAACAATGATGCCACCGGTTTCAATCTTATAGACCCAGGCATGGATATTCAGTTGCCCCCGATAGAGTCTGGCGTGAACGGCAGGATAGGTGCGTAGATTTTCAAGCTGGATCAACACATGTTCTTCGATCGCGGCATTTAACAAAGCTTCCCCTTCTAATGCCTGATAGTTTTCTAACACCACCCGACGGGTAGACTCAGCATACCGTAACCAGGCATGAACGGACGGTAATTGATCCGACAGTCGATTCCCCTTCAGCAACCCACTAATTGCCCCGCAATGGGAATGCCCACAGACGACAATTTCCTGAATTCCCAGCACATCGATCGCGTATTCGATCGCGGCAGCTTCGGCGTTGGCGTGGGCACCAAAGGGCGGCACAATATTACCGACATTCCGGATAATAAACAGTTCCCCCGGTTCGGTTTGGGTAATCAGATTCGGATCAATCCGGGAGTCACAACAGGTAATAAACAGAATTCTAGGATGCTGCCCCTGAGATAGTTGCTCAAAAAACTCTCGGTGACTACTGAAGTAGTTCATCTGAAATTGATGAACCCCTTTAAGAAGCTTTCGCATAGAAACGGCAGGTCGCTCTGCAATAAAATTCTATGCTAAGCATATATAATTATCTATCGAACCTATAGCATCTAAGCCATTGAAAATTACAGCAGAATAGGCAGCTAAATTCTCAGCCCTTAAATGCTTGCCCGAGACAGTTCCCAATCATCGGCAAGGAGCTACTGTTCGCCACCAACCCCAATGCCACTGCCGTAAATATCGGCTCCAGAGATATTAATATTGCTTAAGGTTGCCCCAAAGGTCAGCGCATTAATCATCTGGGCATCGCTTAAGTTTACAGCCGTCAGATTGGCATCATTCATCACGGCATTCGTGGCAAAGGCTCCCGTCAAATCCGCCCCTTGTAAATCGGCTCCCGTCAGATCAGCGCCCTCCAGGTTTGCCTCTACTAAAATCGCATTCCGCAGGTTCGCATCTCGCAGGTCTGCCCCAATTAAATGCGCTCCTGTTAGATCGGCTCCGGCTAAATTACAGCCAGCACAGGCTCCCGTAGTTAACAATTGCTGCACATGGGCTGGATCTTCCGCCCGCGCCGCGAGGGGTAGAGTTAAGCTGGCTAACAAAGCCACGATCGAGAGAACGGTAACTTTCATCTTCTTTGCCTCCTGGAGAATTGCCACGTTCAGTAGGCTACTACAACAGCTCTTTTACAAAATTCGGATTAATGTTTAGTTTAATGCCAAAAAAATGACATTTACTTAATAGTAGGTCAACCAAAAGTTGTAAAAGTCCTACTATTAGGATCGCATAAATTGGCTCGATCGGCTTCATTCGGGAGGATGAACTCGATCGTAGACAGAAAGGCGGAAATTCAGCCAACTGAAACGTTAACAAATGCTGATTTATTGTGCCCTTCCTGACAATTTTACTCTCACTTTTGCAGGCAAATCTGTAATGATCTGTGACACTTCTGTTGATTTCTGGATAGGGCATTGCACAATAGCCCTAAAGCCCAAGTCACCCTAAGGCGATTTCTTTGCTATGCGTACATTTAATCCCCTACCTCCGACAGAATCTGTCACCCGAAATCGCATTTTAAAGTCCGCCCTGCGGCTGTTTGCCCAACAAGGCTATGACGGTACGACCACACGGGATTTGGCAGAAGCGGCAGAGGTCGCAGAAGGCACTTTATTTCGTCATTTTCCAAATAAAAAAGCCATTCTGATTGAAGTTGCCAGCCAGGGATGGGTGGAGCTATTAACAGATTTGTTAACCGAATTAAGTGGGATGGGTAGCTATAAAGCCGTGGCTCAGGTGATGCGGCGGCGGATGTTGCATTTACATCAAAATGCCGATGTGCTGAAAGTCTGCTTTATGGAGGCACAATTCCATGCCGATTTACGCGATCGCATTCAATCGGAAGTGATCACCAAAATGACGGATGTGGCAGAAGCCTTCTTTCAAACCGCGATGGATCAGGGTGTCTATCGACCGATGAATCCCAAAATTGTGGCTCAGGTGTTTTTGGGCATGTTTGCTGTGGCGGGCTTTAGTCAAAGCACCATTATGCCGCCCGGAGCCGCGATCGCCGAAATGCAGGAAATGGCAGAAGGACTTGCCGATATTTTCCTCAATGGCGTTTTAGCCAAAAATCCCGATTAGCGCAGTGACGGCTTACCTGTTAGCGCGTCCTATGGTGAGCGCACTCAGGTATGATTGCCCTAATCCCATTAAAATAGAGCGTTGATACCCCAATTGGTTTTGACTGCGATCGCGGGAATTTTTTCTCCCCTGATCGCCGTTCTGTGTCAGGGGCAGGGAGTGTTCGTAGCGATAGTGGATTTATGGAAGCACCGCTAGACATCACTCTGCAAGTGATCCTCACGGTCATTGCAGGGATTGGCGCCCAGGTGTTGGCGGAGTTTCTCAAAGCGCCCGGTATCGTCTTTCTGCTGATTTTAGGGATTCTGCTGGGGCCGAGTGGCTTGGGCTGGCTGCATCCCGATCGCCTGGGCGTGGGGCTAGAGGTGATGGTTGCCCTCATGGTTGCCCTGATTTTGTTTGAAGGGGGGTTTAATCTCCAACTGCGGGATTTAGGGCGAGTTTCTGGTAGCCTGAGAAATTTAGTCACGATCGGGACGCTGATCACCCTGCTGGGGGGTGGCATGGCGGCACACTGGCTGAGCGAATTTCCCTGGTCGATCGCCTTTCTGTATGCCTCCCTGGTGGTGGTCACGGGGCCAACCGTCATCAACCCCTTGCTGCGGCAGGTCAAGGTCGATCGGCAGGTGTCTACCTTGCTGGAAGGCGAAGGGGTATTGATCGATCCCGTTGGAGCGATTCTCGCCGTTGTGGTACTGGGGATTCTGCTGAATGGAGATGCCGAACCCCTGCGAGTGATCAGTGGGCTGATGCTGCGGTTAGGGATTGGCGGCGGCATTGGTGTATTAGGCGGCTGGTTATTAGGCTGGTTACTCAAACGAGCGCAATTTTTATCTGATGATCTCAAAACCCTGGTGGTTTTAGCCGGATTATGGGGCTGGTTCGGACTGGCGCAAACGATCGTCAGCGAATCAGGGCTAATGGCAACCGTCGCCGCCGGGATTGTGTTACGGGCCTCTTCCTTACCCGAAGAACGGCTGCTGAAACGGTTTAAAGGACAACTGAGCATTCTGGCGGTTTCTGTCCTATTTATTTTGTTAGCCGCAGATCTCTCGATCGCGGGGGTTGCAGCCCTCGGGTGGGGTGGCGTTCTAGCTGTGTTAGCCCTGATGTTTCTGGTACGCCCCGTCAATATTTGGGTCTGTACCTGGAATAGTGGGCTGAACTGGCGGCAAAAACTGTTTCTCTGTTGGGTCGCGCCTCGGGGAATTGTCTCAGCTTCGGTGGCTTCCCTGTTTGCGATCGTCCTGACCCAACGCGGGATTAATGGCGGCGACTCAATTAAAAATCTGGTGTTTCTCACGATTATCCTGACCGTTTGTTTGCAGGCACTCACCGCCCAATGGATCGCTAACCTGCTACAAATCACCTCGCGGCAAGCCACAGGAGCCGTGATTGTCGGCTGTAATCCCTTAAGTTTGTTGATCGCCCGATTGTTTAAGGAACGGGGCGAATCCGTCACCTTAATCGACACGGCAGCAGAAGCCCGGGAACAGGCGGAACGGGAACAGATTCCGATTTTTATTAGCAGTGCCTTAGATGCCGATGTGTTGGAACGAGCCGGACTGGGGGCGATCGGTACATTTCTCGCCATGACCAGCAATGGTGAAGTGAATCGGGTGATTGCCCAACGGGCAGTGGAGGAATTTGAGCCGCCTCGCGTTTTGGCGATCTTTCCTCGTGATCCAGAAACCAGCGCTGAGAGTAATTCGATTAAAACGCAGCAGGCATTTATGCCCCAAATGTCGCTAAAAACCTGGAATCAATATCTGACCGATACCGCCGTTAAGTTGGGAGAAACGATTTTACACGAGCCGGAATTGGCGGCACAACAAGCCCATTTACAGACCTTGATCCAGAATGGGGAACTGCTGCCCTTACTGGTTGAACGGGATGAGCGATTACAAGTGGTGACGCTGGAAGAGTCCTGGCAAGTGGGCGATCGCTTGATTTATCTGTTACATAATCCCAAACCTAAATTATTAAAAGTATTATCAGGATCGGGGCAGGCGCGGTTAACACCGGAAAAGCTGCCAGAGGTCGAAAATATTCCCGCTCCCCCCTCCCCAGAACCCATTCCCGAATCCATTCCTGACCTTGCCCCCATTCCCGAACGATGCGTCCCCGCTCCGGAGGCAGACCCCACGGAAGCCATGTCCCCGCCGGAAGCCTCTGCCCCAACGCCGCCGACTAACCTATGACAGTTGTCACCTATTCCATCGTCATTCCGGTATATAACGAAGCCGACTCCCTCAGGGAGTTATATCGTCGTCTGAGTCCGGTGATGGATCAATTGGCTGGGAGTGTGGAGTTGATTTTAGTCAATGATGGCAGCCGCGATCGCTCCCTGGCGCTGATCCGGAGTTTACGAGAACAGGATGAGCGGGTTTGTTACCTGAGTCTAGCCCGCAACTTTGGGCATCAGGTGGCCGTCACAGCCGGATTAAATTTTGCCCGAGGGCAGGCCGTAGTCGTGTTGGATGCCGATCTGCAAGATCCGCCGGAACTGATTCCGACGCTGATTGAACAGTGGCAGCAGGGGTATGACGTGGTGTATGCCCAACGCAGCCAGCGTCACCGGGAACATTGGTTTAAACGCAGTACCGCTTACCTGTTTTATCGATTGTTAAAGCAATTGGCAGATGTTGATATTCCCACAGACACGGGGGATTTCTGCTTAATGGATCGGCGGGTGGTGGAGGTGCTGAATGCGATGCCAGAACGGAACCGCTATATTCGCGGTCTACGATCGTGGGTGGGATTTCGCCAAACGGCGGTAATGTTTGAACGGGATCCTCGGTTTGCGGGAGAAGTCAAGTACACCTTTGGTAAGTCGCTATCGCTGGCAGTGAATGGGTTAGTGTCATTCTCCAAAGTGCCCCTCCGGATCTCGACCTATATTGGACTGCTGGCATCGGTGCTGGCGATCGTCATGGCAGGATTAGTCATTTATTGGCGCTTGTTCTATCCCACTTCGCCATTGACCGGATATGCCGCGATCGCCGTTGCCATCTTCTTTATTGGGGCGGTGCAACTGTTTAGCATTGGCATTTTAGGCGAATATATTGGGCGGATTTACGAAGAGGTAAAAAACCGTCCCCTCTATACCCTGAGTGAAGTTGATGGCTGCATGGTTGTTGACCAAACAGTGATCTCCCGAAGACCTGCCCCCGATCTAAATTTGCTACCGCCCGATCATCAACATCAGTTATCGAACGATCGTCATCGGATATAGATTCACAGGTCGTAAACTACTTTCTACCCGTACAATGGGGGATAAACCGTTCCAGTAGCGCGGTTCTTGTGAAGCTTGATTGCCAGGAGTAGAAGTGTGCCAGAGTCCGCAAAGTGCTTATTGATTGGGTCAACCGAAGCTTACAGTGGTAAGTCAGCCACCGTGTTAGGCGTTGCCCATCAATTGAAGGAACGAGGAATTAAAATTGCCTATGGCAAACCGTTAGGCAGCTTCTGGCGAGGTACGCCTGGAACCGGGGTGGAAGAAGATGTGCAGTTTGTCGCCCAAACGCTGAATCTCCCTTCCGATCGCGTGTTGCCAACCATCTTGGCGTTAGATGACCAGTCGATTCAGCAACGGATTTTGGGACAAAATCAGATTAATTATCAACAAACCCTGACAGAGTATTACCAACCTCGGAATGCCGATCTCGTGTTGCTGGAAGGCACCGCCAATCTGGAGGAAGGCAGTATTTTTAATCTATCGTTGCAACAAATGGCAGAAGCCCTGAATGCCCAAGTCCTTCTGGTCGCTCGATTCCACTCGTTGCTTGTGGCTGGAGCCATTATGTCAGCCCATCGGCGGCTCGGCGATCGCTTATTGGGAGCCGTGATTAATGATGTCCCAGAGGATCGGCTGGAAGAAGTCACCACAACGCTGAAGCCCTTTTTAGAACGGCAGGGGATTCGCATCTTAGGGATTATGCCGCGCAGTGATTTGCTCCGCAGTGTCAGCGTCGGTCAACTGGCACAACAACTCCATGCCGAAGTCTTATGTCGTGCCGATCGCTTGGATTTGATGGTCGAAAGCCTGAGTATTGGGGCAATGAATGTGAATTCAGCCTTGAAATACTTCCGCAAAGGGCGGAATATGGCAGTGATTACGGGCGGCGATCGCACCGATATTCAACTCGCAGCCCTGGAAACCTCAACACAGTGTTTAATTCTGACCGGACAAATGCCGCCCTCGAAGGATGTCTTGCATCGAGCGGAGGATTTAGAGATCCCGATTCTGTCCGTTGATCTGGATACCTTAACGACGGTGGAAATTGTCGATCGGGCGATCGGTCAGGTGCGGATTCAGGAACCGGTGAAAGTTCGGAATTTGTATCAACTGATGGCACAACACTTTGATCTCGATCGGCTGATTCAAGAATTGGGTTTAGAACCCGCGATTCCCGTTTAATTCTGTACGTTAAGTTGAGCTAGTCGGTTGTCTTACTATCATCAACAGCCCCAGGCATTTCCCTCGACTTACCTGAGTGAATTGCAAGGACAAATTTTGTCATGTCCTTACTTTGCTGTTAACAATTTGAACCGTGATTTTGTCGGCACGAAGGGATTTTCGATCGTGTTTCGCCGTTCCCATTTAGCGGAAGTGGAGCGGCAATTTCCTTACCTGAAGCTCTATCTCCAGCAAGCGTTACAACCTGACTGTAATGCGTTTTACCTGAATCCCTTATTGCTCCAGCAAGGCTCACGGGTCGATCCGCATATCGATCGCTCGTTGCGTTCCTACTGCGAAACAATTGAGCCTCCAGTCGTCGTCAGTGTTCTGTATGTCCAAGTTCCACCAGATTTAGTCGGGGGTGAGCTGGTATTGCGATCGCATAAACGCCAGGTGGGACAGGTGCGACCCCAACCGAATACGTTACTAATCTTTCAAGGGGATTTAATGCATTCGGTGAATCCGGTGACGAGTGCGGGAATGCGGCTGAGTGTGGTGTGTGAACAATACAATTTAGAGGATGATCAACTGCAAGATATTCCTGAATTTCGCTTGGAGTCGAGGGCATTGAAAGCGCCGAAGGAGAGAAAACAGCAGCGCAAAAAAAGTCGGAGTGCGTCTGGCTATTAAGGATTACAGCCGTTTTTTTACCAACGAAGGTATGCTTGAGAAAGAGGTTTAGCTAAACGTCTTGATAAAACAAAGTCTGTGAATCCAGTCAGGTTTTAGAAGTTTATAATTATGCAAATCACGATCGACCTACCACCCGATCTGGAGCAAGACTTACTCCGGCAAGCAGAGCAATCTAACGTTCCATTGCAAACCTTGATTCTGCAAGCCTTACGCCAGATGATTCAAACGCCTTCTGTTGCCACTTCTCTCTGGTCAGAAGCAATCTTGTCCTACCCAGGAAACCCTGACTTTCCGGCGTTTGAATCCTACCGGGAGGAACTCTTACCGCCCCGTGAACCGGAGTTATTTTGATGCGCTATCTGCTCGATACCTGCGTCATCAGCGATTTCATTAAGGGCGACATTGGAACTTCAGCCAGGTTTAAACAAACCCCACCTGTTGATATGGCTATATCCGTGATTACAGTCATGGAATTACGCTACGGCTTGGCACTGAATCCACAACGGGCTGAGAAAGTTGCACCTGCGATCGCCAGCATTCTAGCTTCTGTAATCATTCTGCCATTTGGCACTGTAGAAGCTGAACAGGCGGCTCAAATCCGGGCGATTCTTAAAGCTCAAGGGCAACCCATTGGTGCTTATGATGTTTTGATTGCAGCTACCGCGCTTCAACATGGTTTGATGATGGTGACAGCTAACCAACGGGAGTTTGAACGGATTCCTGGTTTACAGATCGAAAATTGGCGACAAGCCTAGATCAGCGATGCTAATTGCAGCCTAGCACTAGAATAATTTGCCGCTCGCTGAGCTGAGGGATCACCATTCTCAGTGTCCTGTGCTTAAATTTGCTGCAAGATTTCTTGGGTGGTGGGATGGTCGAATAACTCGTTGGCTCGGCTTGCCTGCTGCGCCTGAATGATTAGATTGACCAGACCGTTAAACGTTCCGTTTATGTAAGGATGTTCAGTTCCATATTGCAAGCAGCAAGGGATTGGTGATCCGTGGGTGAGAATTCACAGCCTAATGGTTGATGTGCTTTGGGGTGCTTTCGTGCAAAATCTGATCTGGGCGATCGCGCAATTTAGTTTGCAGACTATCTTGTTCAATCAGCAGCCCTTACAGCAAAGCTGACGTTAAACTTGAAAGAGCGGCTAGTTCAGAATCGAAAAACCAGGGATCTTGTTAGTTACCAGTCAAAGTTGTAGCAATCCAATTTGCTCTATGCAAAAGTTCCCCATAAATCGAGGGTTGAGGGAACAGGGCAACTGATTGCTTTGAAGTTGTTTAGAAAAGACCTTACTGAATGGAAACTACGATTAAAAAGTCGGATTTTGTTCTAGCTCCCTACATGAAGAGCAACGACTTATGGGCAACTTACCAAATTTTCAATACCGTTGTTCCCTATATCCTTCTATGGTTCTTAGCCTATAAAGCAGCTTTTATTTCCTATTGGTTACTGCCGCCAATCATAATTTTGATCACGCTCTTTTCAGGGCGGTGTTTTTCCTTAATGCATGATTGCGGACACTATTCGCTGTTTAGCTCAAGAAGGGTTAATCGGGCGATCGGGTTTATGCTGGGTGTAATTAATGCGATTCCCCAATACCCCTGGTCTAGAGGCCATGCCTATCATCACAAGACAAACGGGGATTGGGAACGCTATCGGGGTCCTGCGGCATTAATCTCAACAACGGAGTTTGCCAAACTTAGCCCCTCGGCTCAATGGTGGTATGAGTTTCTACGACATCCATTGATGCTGTTCCCCGGAGGTTTTTTCTACCTTGCGATTAAGCCAAGATTGGCTTTACTTGCCGGAACCTATGATTTTATTAGGCATGGATTGACTTGCCTTAAGCAAGATCCAGGGATGGGTTTAGCTAAGATTATTTCCTCCTACAAATCTAGAAATTGGTACACGGCGGGTGAGTTTTGGGATTTGCTGTTTAACAACATTTGCGTCATCAGCAGTTGGATTCTTTTCGGTTACTTACTAGGATTTGGCTTTTTCTTCAGCGTTTACTCAATTACGCTCACCTGCTCTGCGGCACTATTCATCTGTGTCTTCTTTGTGCAGCATAATTTTGATGGCTCTTATGCTCATAAAACAGAGGGTTGGGATTATCTGTTGGGAGCCATTAAGGGTAGTAGTTACTTAAAATTACCGGCTATTTTCAACTGGTTTACCGCAGACATTGGCTATCACAATATCCACCATCTGTCTGAAAGAATTCCTAACTATAATCTTGCTGCGTGTCACAAGAGAAATATGCATTTACTCGCAGATGCTAAAATTCTGCGAATAAGAGATATTCCTGATTGTTTCAAGTTTATTCTGTGGGATGCTGACTCCGATCAACTCATGTCGATCGCAGCATTTCGCCAAATGACCCAATCCAGGAGTCAGCATCCAGCACAAAGTTTTCTCACCACGTCTGAACCAGAAGCAGGGCTGGTCGAAAAGGTTGAGGTTTAAATAGTCAGAGGGACGATCGATCGCCTTTTAGCCAGTAGCTGATTCGGCAGAATCCTCAGTGCCCTGGGCTCGAATTTGCTGCAAGATGTTCTGGGTGGTGGGATGGTTGGATAACTCGTTGGCTCGACTCGCCTGATGCGCCTGAATGATCAGATTGCCCAGACCGTTAAACGTTCCTTTGGTGTAAGGATGTTCGGCTCCCAGACGGGTGTGGAACACTTGCAACGCCTGGAAATATAGCTGCTCGGCTTCGGCGTAACGCCCCAGAGTCGTGTAGAGTCCAGCTAGGCTGACAATATTGATCGCGGTATCAAGATGATCCTCGCCTAACAGCCGTTGCCGCAACGCCAGCGATCGTTGATACATTGGTTCCGCTTCCGCATAGCGCCCTTGCGAATAGTACAATGCCGCCAGATTGTTGTAACTCGTGGCGACATCGGGATGATCCTCGCCTAACAGCCGTTGCCGCAGCGCCAGCGCTTGTTGATACATTGGTTCCGCTTCCGCATAGCGCCCTTGCGAATAGTACAATGCCGCCAGATTGTTGTAACTCGTGGCGACATCGGGATGATCCTCGCCTAACAGCCGTTGCCGCAGCGCCAGCGCTTGTTGATACATTGGTTCCGCTTCCGCATAGCGCCCTTGCGAATAGTACAATGCCGCCAGATTGTTGTAACTCGTGGCGACATCGGGATGATCCTCGCCTAACAGCCGTTGCCGCAGCGCCAGCGCTTGTTGATACATTGGTTCCGCTTCCGCATAGCGCCCTTGCGAATAGTACAATGCCGCCAGATTGTTGTAACTCGTGGCGACATCGGGATGATCCTCGCCTAACAGCCGTTGCCGCAGCGCCAGCGCTTGTTGATACATTGGTTCCGCTTCCGCATAGCGCCCTTGCGAATAGTACAATGCCGCCAGATTGTTGTAACTCGTGGCGACATCGGGATGATCCTCGCCTAACAGCCGTTGCCGCAGCGCCAGCGCTTGTTGATACATTGGTTCCGCTTCCGCATAGCGCCCTTGCGAATAGTACAATGCCGCCAGATTGTTGTAACTCGTGGCGACATCGGGATGATCCTCGCCTAACAGCCGTTGCCGCAGCGCCAGCGCTTGTTGATACATTGGTTCCGCTTCCGCATAGCGCCCTTGCGAATAGTACAATGCCGCCAGATTGTTGTAACTCGTGGCGACATCGGGATGATCCTCGCCTAACAGCCGTTGCCGCAGCGCCAGCGCTTGTTGATACATTGGTTCCGCTTCCGCATAGCGCCCTTGCGAATAGTACAATGCCGCCAGATTGTTGTAACTCGTGGCGACATCGGGATGATCCTCGCCTAACAGCCGTTGCCGCAGCGCCAGCGCTTGTTGATACATTGGTTCCGCTTCCGCATAGCGCCCTTGCGAATAGTACAATGCCGCCAGATTGTTGTAACTCGTGGCGACATCGGGATGATCCTCGCCTAACAGCCGTTGCCGCAGCGCCAGCGCTTGTTGATACATTGGTTCCGCTTCCGCATAGCGCCCTTGCGAATAGTACAATGCCGCCAGATTGTTGTAACTCGTGGCGACATCGGGATGATCCTCGCCTAACAGCCGTTGCCGCAGCGCCAGCGCTTGTTGATACATTGGTTCCGCTTCCGCATAGCGCCCTTGCGAATAGTACAATGCCGCCAGATTGTTGTAACTCGTGGCGACATCGGGATGATCCTCGCCTAACAGCCGTTGCCGCAGCGCCAGCGCTTGTTGATACATTGGTTCCGCTTCCGCATAGCGCCCTTGCGAATAGTACAATGCCGCCAGATTGTTGTAACTCGTGGCGACATCGGGATGATCCTCGCCTAACAGCCGTTGCCGCAGCGCCAGCGCTTGTTGATACATTGGTTCCGCTTCCGCATAGCGCCCTTGCGAATAGTACAATGCCGCCAGATTGTTGTAACTCGTGGCGACATCGGGATGATCCTCGCCTAACAGCCGTTGCCGCAGCGCCAGCGCTTGTTGATACATTGGTTCCGCTTCCGCATAGCGCCCTTGCGAATAGTACAATGCCGCCAGATTGTTGTAACTCGTGGCGACATCGGGATGATCCTCGCCTAACAGCCGTTGCATCAGCGCCAGCGCTTGTTGATACAGGGGTTCGGCTTCCGCATAGCGTCCTTGCGATTCATACAGTCCCGCCAGGTTGTTGTAACTCGTGGCGACATCGGGATGATCCTCGCCTAAGCGATCGCGAGTAACAGAAACACAATTTTCATACCAGGGAACAGCTTGAGCATAGGCTCCCTGCCCCTCATAAAACCGTCCCAAACCAACAAACAGCCAAGCCAAATCGTCATCATTTATCCAGGCAAGCCAGGTGGTGGCGGCTTCTGCTAAATGAGGCATGACCAGCGTCACCGCCTGAATCAACTCTATGGTGGGGCTTTGCGGCATTTGCTGGGCACTCTGCACCATAACTTGGCAATAGGTCTGCTTCCATGCTGCCGCCGTTTCAGTTTGCTCTAACTTGGCACGAAAGAATTCTCGAATCAGTTGATGCAGTTGGTAAGCGCCTTCTCCCACCCGTTGCAACAGATGCAGATTCAGCAACTCATCCCGGTTTTCCTCCAGGTCTTCCGTCCCATCATCAGATGTCATTGCCGCCATGAGCTTCCAGGCGATCGGAGTCAGCGCAAACAAACTCAACCAGTAAGCTAACGCCTGGGTTGACTCAGTTAGCTCTTGCCAACTCAACTCAAACGCCGCCACCACATTCAGCGATGCCGTCATCCCTGGATAGGTTTTAGCCAACGCCTTTGCTGCCAGCCGCTGGGTTTCTAGTCGCTGTTTTAATACTGTCAGAGATAAATCTTGTTGACCTTGACCAATCAGAAACCGCCCCACTAATTCCAGTCCCAACGGTAGATAGCCTAGCCACTCACAGAGCCATTGCGCCTCTGCCAATTGACGATCAATTCGTGCTGCTCCTACCAGCGATCGCAGCAGATCCAGCGCTGCCTTTTCCTCCAACACATCCAGCGACAGCATGTGGAGCGTTTGGCTCACCGACTGTTCCAGATTCAGCCGCGTCGTGAGTAATACCTTAAACCGAGGCTCGGTAGACGGCGGCAGATAGGACTGAATCTCGGCATAGTCCGTCACATCATCCAGCACCACCAACACATTACCCTCGCGCCAGTGTTGCCAACAGAAGTCTACCTGATCCACCAATTCTCCATCGGGCGGCAGCAAAGACAATTGTTTCTGAGCAAACGAGACAATTTGCGTCCCTACATCCAAGTCTCGCGCCCCTAACCAACACACCCCACCGGGATACCGTCGCTGCCGATAGGACGACAACGCATATTGCAACGCCAACTCCGTCTTGCCAATGCCTCCCATCCCCTGAATGGCACTAATCACGACCCGATCGCCCCGCTCCAATTGAGCCTGCAACGTTGCTAAAGCGCGATCGCGCCCGACAAACTGCTTCACCCCACTACGCAGCAAATTTTGTGGAATCGGTTGCTGAAGTTTCGTCCCCGGATCGGCTCCACTTTGACCCTGGGCAACTACTTTTTTGCCAGTGCCTTAGACCATTTTCTAAATGTCGGAAAATTGGTTTGCCAGAATTTCTCTAAATCCAAGTCGCCTTCCGTTGCCAGTGTCACAAACGGGGGCATGGCAGAAAACGCCCATTTCACCTTCACCGTTGCCGATGGTTGGGGCTGCTTCAACCTGTCCCGCAGTTCCAGCAAAATTCCCATCATTTCCGCCGGACAAACCTGCTGCTGTACTTCCAGCCGATCCACCGATTCGACAATTTCTGCCACAATCACTTCCGCCTCTGGTTCCGCGATCGGGGCTTCTGTAGACTGATCTGCCAAAATCTGCCAATACTCTTGCTGATATTCCCGTAGCTTCGGCTTAATCTCTAACCGTAATCGCTGTTCTGCCTGGGTTTTAGGCAATCCTGTTGTCAGCAAAGCCTCTCGTTCTAAAGCTACTTGCTGTTCGCGCAACAGGTCTAACAATTCATCGAGTTGACTTAGGCGATCGTTGGACATGGGGCAATTTTAGAATTAGGACTATCTCTCAAACCAAACGTGACAGTGTAACTCCCTCTTAGCCCCCTTCTTAAGGGGGTTGGGGGATCATCTGTTCATTACCTCAAGTCCAGATCCCCCTAAATCCCCCTTGACAAGGGGGACTTTGAGTAGAGAGTTGCCCATTACATTATCAAGAGAATTCCCCATCCGACAAGAAATCTAGCGTCTCCCGATGCCAGAGTCGCGAAGTGCCAAATTGCTAGGGTAGGCTGAAGGACGATCGCTAAGGACAACGCGGATACAGAGATTTGGTTGGAGTTTGGCGGGGACTCAGAACCAACACAGTATCCATAAACTGCCGCAATTCCGCCAGACGTTGAGTTTGCCAGTCCGCCGCCGACATCCCACCGGGAACCGATCGCCGATGCCGCAGCACCAATTGCACAAATCGCCGACTTGCCGCGATCGCTGTGCGAGTGGGTGAACTGCTCAGATCAATATAATCCCGTGGATCAACCGGCAGTGGCATTAACCGACCGGGTTGCCGCATTGGTAACACTCGATGTTCCTGGGGATAGGGCAACCCATCTAACCGATAGTAGCGAATAAACGTAATGGCTCCCGCTCCATTGTTTTCCCGCGCCGTATGTGCTGGAGAGTAGGAATCCTGAATCAGATGCAAGGCTTCTCCCAGCCATTCAAACGCCGCTTCCCGAGTCGAAGCCGTGATAATCCGGTGATAAATCGCGATCAACTGTTGACGGGCTTCTGCCAAAGCCTCCGCTAAGGGTTGACACTTATATCGCCGTAACACATGCCGCCGTTGTTGTTCCGGCTTAAAGTGGTTCGCCAACTTTTCCGTATCTACCCGCCGCACCCCTCGATTCATCGCATCCAGTTCTGTAGAAGTAACAGATAACCCCCGTACCGCCTCCCGATTCAGGGTTTCATGCCCCGGTGGAATCCTCAGCAAGCGGTTTTCTACCACAAACGCCTCCGCCTCCCGTTCCACCGCCATCTTTTGAAGCTTGTCGGCATACTGCTGCTGAATCCGCCGATCGAAGGAATGCGAGTCAGCCAACTCAAATTCCCACTCTGCCTCCCGTTGTTGGGGAGGAGCCGATCGCACCACCGGCGGCAGGGCATCCCCCTGATTCAGCGTCGTCACCAGCACCACACGATTACCATTTTCGCCCCCCGGACGGTAGACGATCGGGACTCCCCGCACTACCGCTAACCGCGTGTTATAGCCGGGACGAGTTTGGCGATAGTGTTTGGCATTCCGAAACTCTTGCACAAAAGTGCGGGGGTCAAACCGTACCCCATTCGCTAACAGACGTTGGAGAAAGCGTTGGGTGAAATGCAACGTGGGCAAAAATCCCTGCCGTTTCAGGTGGGCAGCAAAGCGGTGTGCCGGGTTACGTCCTGCCTGCCCCCGCCGTCCTAACTCATCCTCAAACTCCAGGTCAGCCCAACCATTCCGTAACGCTTGAGTGGAAACCGAGTTCATTGCCTAGCCTTCCTTCTACTAACAGAATCATCACCGCGATCCAAGCTTGGTGGGCAGTGCCCACCCGATCGGCACTTACCCTTGTCCGGCACGTAGAGGCATGACACCGCCATCGCGATTCGCTGCGATCGGTGCAACGCGTTGCACATTTCCCCGAAAGGCAATCCCCAACACTTCTGCACTGGTCAGCCACTCTTCCGCCACATCGGCAATCTCACGTAGCAAGGCCTCAAATTCTGCCCGTGATGTATTGAGAATATACTTTTGTGCCAACCAGCGAATCATCGATCGACCAGAGGTTGCCATCCGATGCCGTTGGGAGGCATTCACCTGTTTGTTGAAGTAACGCAACATCACCTCTTCCACCACATCCCAGGCATTGTCAGCACCAAATAACTTCCGGACATCGTCTGCTCCCAGAATTCGGAAGGCTTCATCCAACAGTTGCAGGGTTTCAATTCGGAACACATTAATGTGTCCATAGGAATTCCATTTCAAGTTATTGCGTAAATCCAATCCGGCTCGTCGGACTGTGGCAATACTGCCAAAACTGGGATCGTAAGCCCGTTCCCGAATCACATCGGAAATCCGCTTATCACGCCAGAAGGCTGCCACACTGTTAATGAATTGGGTAAACATACCGTGGAACTGGGTATTGGGCTTGGCGCTCGGCATCGGCGGAATCGTGGTATAGCCAAACACCCGGCGGTAGGTTTGCATCCGGTTGCGTTCCGTGTAGCGCAGAGTGCTGCGGCGATCGAAGCGATATAGCCCGTAGGCTCCATCCCCCGTAGACAGCCGCACCGCTCCGGCATCAAATAACTCCTGTAGTTTGCGAACTACTCGAAAGACTCCCACCTTCTCCATCTGGTAGAGGTAGTACAGATCCGCTACCGACAGAATGCGATCGCTGGCAACCTGTTCGTCATAGTCTTCTACCCCTTGGGGCAAGCGGGTTTCCGTCACCGTTTTCGCGGCATCTTTCCCCAACCCAATCAGTTCTGCCAAGCCCCCATCGGCAGGGGTAGGCATGGCTGAATTCGCCGCGATCGCCTGACTTAACATATCCTCAATCCGTTGTGTGAGGGCATCGGCAAGTTGAGGATTTTGAATCAGTTGGGAACCGAGTTGATCGACCAGCGTTTCTTTTAACGCCGCAATGCGATCGAGTAAATCTTGATTTTCTCCAGTTGTGGACATCGAAATTCTCCTGAATCAACGGGGTCAAATGACCAAGCTATGAATGCTGTGAGATAGCAGGGCGTTAGGTCAGACGGAGCAGTGACGGGGCAAAATCGAGATCATCGGGCTGATCCCCGATCGGGAGTTTCACCTGGTCGGCTAATTGGCGCACCTGGTAAAGCTGGAATGCTAGATCTCGCAGTGCCCGAATCACACCTTCCCGCCGGAATGCGGCATTGGGAATCGGGGTATAGGTCGCGGCTTGGGTCAGAATCATCAAGCGATCGCTGGTTTCGGCAATTACTTGAATGCCTAACTTGCCACCCGATTTCGCTAATAACGGTCCTTCCTCGGTGGCAAACCGCCACACCCAATTCAGCAACCCTTCTACTGTCATCGAGTCGCGTAGTTGAGCGGTATCACGCACTGGATACGCCGTCCCATCCGGTAACGGAAAGGCTCCAGTTTGGGAACTTGCGGCTCCTGGCAGGCTATCTGAAAACGTCTCAGCCCGCGCCCGGGTGAAGTCGATATAGACCGACAGCCGCTCCTCTGGGCCCAGGAAGAATAGTTCCATAATCCGGTACACTTCCTGCACCGACTCACCAACCACAGCAAGCGCCTGTGCCAATCGGACTAATTGAGTCCCAATATAGGCTCCGGCACTGGAATCCTGGCTACGTTTGTAGTCCACCCAGCTTCTCTGGAGCGATTGCAGGTAATCCTTGAGCGTCAGGAAATTACTGTAATTTTGTTCTTCTTCCACGGTGTTAATTTGGCTGGGCAGCAACCCAAAGAACTCCATCAATCGCTTCAGTTGCCCGCCAACTCGCTGATTACCATTGATCTCCTCTCCACCCAGCAGCAGTTGAAATAAATTATCGACCCGCAAAATCCGGGGGCCCCCCCGCGCTCCTAGTTCGGCTAACAATTCCTGCATTTCAGTCCGGACGATCGCTCGCGTCGCTTCCATGTTCTCCTTATCCGCCGCTGATTTGAGGGGATAGAGACTGTTCAGCAACTGAATGCCATCCTGAATTGCCGTTTTGGCTCGATGGTAAAGACTGGCCTGCGCTCCGGTAATGCCACCCCCCAGGTCAGAGGCTCGGACTGCCACCGATCGGGGATTCCAGTCGTACACCGTTCTGCCATCCACCTGACGAGCCACAAAGGTTTGGGTCAGGGTATTCACCAGAGTCTTGGCATCATCGGTTCTCGCTGTATTGCCAAGAATGGTGCCTAATGCCCCTTCCACAATGCCCTGTAAGTCACCACCGGAATGGGTGGGAGTCGAAACAGTCGCCATTCTGCCCGATCGCTGAATTTGATCGAGACTGGGCAATACATCCACCACATGCACCGACCCTGTCTCTGGGAAGTGGCTCGGAGGACGACCGTCTTCCGGCTGGAAATTGGTCTGCCGTAATTCCAAGAGCTGTAGCCAGGAACCCGGATTTTGATTGGGCAAAGCGATGGGGAAGGAAAATCGAGGTTGTTCTGAAGCATCGTCAAATTCATCGAGTAAAAAGTCTGCCTGGGTGGGAGTCCGCCCTAATAATTCCTCACCTCGAAACACCTTGAAATATAGGTCAGGTCTAGGTTCTGTCTCAGTCGGCTCCTGCTGGAAGTCATCCTCATCGAACGTAATTTCAAATACGCCACGGGTATCAGTGCGAACGGCATCCAACAGATCATCATATTGCCGATCCTCATCCCAGGCTTCCACCCGTAAACCAGCTTCGTAGTCGCCAACGTTCGGCTGAACCCTCCCCCGAATTC
The DNA here is from genome assembly GCF_050753385.1 of Pantanalinema rosaneae CENA516. Taxonomy (NCBI): domain Bacteria; kingdom Bacillati; phylum Cyanobacteriota; class Cyanophyceae; order Leptolyngbyales; family Leptolyngbyaceae; genus Pantanalinema; species Pantanalinema rosaneae. Next base: position 56,025 of record NZ_JBLZFZ010000032.1, on the reverse strand, counting down.
GATATCGTTTCATGCTGTACTATCTCCTTGCTAAAGCTTTATAGAAGTTTTCCGTAATCACTCCCGGTGCTGCCAGTCGGCGCTCGATCGCATGGCGGGAGGCACAGATGAGCAAGCGTTCGGGAATGATGCCCGGATCGTTGCCCTGCGCTAACCGTCGTCCGGCTTCCTCAATCATTTGCTGGTGATGCGGTCGGAATCCCGTCACCTCCGCCAATGACTTGTTACCCAGTTCGGCATAGGGCGTGTAGCAGATCGTATCCACTACCAGTTTGTGTGCCCGATCGAAGGTATTGAGCATGGCGGCTGGAATATTACCCGTCCGAGGATTGGGATACAGCCGTTTCCAGATGCGGTTGTAATGATCTGCCGCTTTGGGAAACCCCATCCGTCGCAAAAGTTCGGTGCTGATAAACACCCGCAGATAAGGCGTAGGATGGGGCGCACCGGGATGAAAAGCAAAGGTACTCTGGGGCGATCGCGAAGCAATATCCATCAGGGAAGCCACAATATAGGGGCCTCCCAACAGCAAGCCCGACAGATCGGCAAAGGTTTCACTGTGCCACTTTGTCCAGATCGCTGCCACCTCAGGAGACATGCCCGCCTTTAATAAACGCGCTGCGATCGCCTTGGGAATGGTTTGGCGTAAGCCTAAATCGGTTTGCAGGTTATGTGCCACCTCATGCAGGATCGCTCCCAATGTCCAGGGGTTGACCAGGCGGTGATAGGGCAATTGGATCAGGGGAAAGGGATTCAATTGCTGACTCAACTTGGTCAGGGGAATGCCGCGCCGGAAGGTGGCAGGCGAAAATCCCGTTTTGACATAGGAGAACGGCGGTGGTGCCGGAATCGACTTCGCTTTACCCAAGCCCATATACACATCCTGATAACAGTCGAGCGCAATGCGATCGCACCCCAGTAACCAGGTGCCAAACTGACTCTGGCGCTGCCCAAACAACTCAAAGTAAAAATCCCAGATTTGCTCGATCATCCGCACCAGATCATGCGCCCGATCCTTACGGGCAAGCATCCGTTGCAAATACACCGTTTCCGGTTGATGCATCGCCACCTGAACACTGCTGGTTACAGTGGTAGCTACCCGTTGCAGGTGCGATCGCAGGCGGGCAATCAGTTGGTTTGCTGCATCGATGTGGGCATCACTGGGACTGGCAGCCTCCGTCCCAAACTCCCCTGGACGAAAGGGACGCAGTGCCTCCACATGACGCACCACATTAATTGCCTGCGCCCGTAACCAGGGATCTAAGTTAGGCGGCTCGACCCAGCTTTCAGGAGCCGTTTCCTGATATAGCTCTGCCAACGCCCGTTGAGTCACTCGACTCGCCGCCCCATTCTCCACCGTATTCATCAACCAATTCATGCCACAACTCCTGGTTGCACTCCGACATTAACGGTGGAATTAGAACCGGGGGCGCTGATTTGCCCCGCAGGAGCAATGCCGACCGTGAACTTGCCGCGATCGTTGCAGCACAGATGCCGTCCGGCGGGGACTCCCCAATACCTTAGCCACATTGCTAGCCACTGCCCGAGCCGCCACTCGATCGTTGAGCGGTTGTCCTTGCTTGGCTTGCCGCGCCAGAGTAGACATAGTAGAACGGGCGATCGTCGGAAAGGTGCGGATTAACGGACGAGTGCGGGGATTGCGGAATAACGCCCGCCCTGCCTGTGCCATTGGTCGAATCACCTGCGGGGCAATCCGAGTTAGCGCCGGAGCCGCCGCACTAATGCCCCGCGCCACCATCGGAATCAGTGAACCAATGAAGGCTTCCGCTTCCGCTTCACTCTGGCTATTCGCAGCCATGTGCGCCAGGTGTTCTGCCGTCACTTCATATTCATTGGCAGGCGTAGTTTCAAACTCTGGCATCGCTTCTGGATGTTGCTCAAACTCAAATTCACCCTCGCCACCCACGGCACTGCCCAGCGTCCGCAGCAGATTACCAATGAAGGGATCACCTTCATATTCACCTTCCAATTCAAACTCCTGTAACGGGGTTTCAAATTCCAGTTCAAATTCTCGCTGACCCCGCTTACGCCGCCGCCGAAACAGTCCACCGATCGCGCGAATTGCCATAGGAGCCGCTGCTTTCAAAACTGGAGCCAACAAGGGCAGAAACTCTTCGCTCTCGTACTCGTATTCAAATTCGCGATCGGTTTCTCCCATCACGCCAGTTTCAAATTCCGATTCCAGTTCTCGATCTAACATTTCTAGTTCATGCTGATACATGAGTGAATTTCTCCTGAGTAAATAGGTTGTATCTGGACGTAGTGACACTCAACTGTCGTAATTAACTCCGTACCTTCCTGCGAGATGTAGGAGCAGGTTGGGTAATTTTTTGTGCCACTTTCGCTGAAGTTGCAACAATTCGCGCCGTTGCGATCGGACTTTTAAGGGCGTTTCGCGTTTGTGTTGCCATTACCTGGGCAACTACTGGGCGCGTAATGGGTTGCCCTTGCGCGGCTTTTTGTGCCAGAACTTGTCCAGCCCGTTGCGCCACAGTCGGCAGAATCCGCACTAGAGGACGGGTACTCGGATGTTTCCGTAAACCCCGAGCTAGTTCAGCCGATGCTTTGACGATCGCCGGAACCTGTTTTTGCACCGCCACCGACTTTGCAGGTAGCACTCGGGTGACAGCCGCTCCTATATAGGCTTCGGCTTCCGCTTCGTTTTGGACTTTGGTAGCGGCTCCAGCCAACGCTTCTGCCAGGGTTTCCATTTGGGGCATGGTTTCAAACTCAAATTCACCTGTTAGTTCCCCTTCAAATTCGAGTTGTCCCACGGTTTCAAACTCAAATTCAAACTCACTCTGCCGCGCCACCTGCCCTAAGGTGGCACCCAGTTGGGGCCCCCCGATCGCTGTCCCAACCAGGCGGGCAGCATAGGGCGCGACTTTGGGAACAACCTGCTTTAAGCGACTGGCGAGTTTGCGTACTGTTCCAAGAAAGGCTTCACTTTCGTACTCACCTTCATACTCACCTTCGCCTTCCCCTAATCCCAAAGCGTTCATAGCTCCACCCACCAGACCGCCCAAAAACTCTTCACCTTCATATTCATGCTGCATGTCATATTCGTTTTGCAGTTCATATTCAAACTCGTTGTCAAGCTCACTTTCGAGTTCGTGTTGTAGGGTTTCTCCATCCAACATTGCATTACTCCCAATGGAAATGCGGTTCATCTCTAGCTATAACCAACAGGAGCAAGATTTGAGCAGTCCTATTTTTAGGTGACAGAGAGATCAAGTCATCAAAATGAATGACATCTAATTAAATGACATGACTGCAAAAGTACCCGTTAGGGTGACGGCAACTCCGGTGAACGATCGCTTAAATAAGAACAGCTTGATCAGCAGCGGCATAATTCCTCAGCCACGATAAATCCATTCACTGAGCCGCAACAGAAACAAACTCAGCATCTACAAATTCAGCATTGATCACGCACTCACAATTCTGACGGAATTGAGGTAGGAAGATGCAGCTTTTTGACCATGTTCAATCCGTAGACACTCTGTTCACGTTGATTTATTTGATTGACGATCAGATCCTTGACTGATAACGACTCATCTAGCCTCGTGTTCTGCTCCAGTCAGGGAACTTTCATGAGAGATCTAGTCGTCATAGAAAAAATTCTCTCCCTTCAGGGTTGCATTGGCATTGCCACTGAACAACCCCGTGACCATCATTCATTCACCAGATTCCCAAGCTCAAACCTGTGTTATGCCCCCCTGATCTACATGCTTGAGTCAAATGATGAATACCCAAGAATTATCCAAACCGTTGTCAAAAACCCCTGATGTAGCTCAAATTGAACAGGATTTATTAGTGCGATCGCTCAGTCAAACAGAGGTTCCCTGGAAGCCTATTAAAGTGTTACGGGAGACAGCCGGAGCCATCCACGAAGTGATTTTTGAATTACGCATTGATGAAACCGAATATTATGTCGTTCGGCGTAAACATACCAGTGACTCATCGATCTGTTTAAGTCCTCGCGAGATGGCGATCGCGCAATTAATCGCCCAGGGATTACCCAACAAAACGATCGGTAGAAGACTTGCCATCAGTCCCTGTACCGTCTCCACCTATCTCCGCCGCATCTTTATGAAGCTGGGAGTCACCTCTCGCGCCGCCATGGTTGCCCGCTTAATGCAGGAGAATGTGTTGCCAACTCAATAGGCAAACTACCGGGAGAAACTATATCGCGACGATCGTTGCAGTTTCTCTATGCCGCCAAATAGGGTTAACCAGACGACAACCACCACCCAATGAATCAGGGTAATCAGTAACAACGAACCAGTCAGCCAGTAGGTCAGGGTGCAGGCAACTCCGAGTAAGCCGGTCAGGATCAGGAAGATCGGATGTAACAGGGTAGAAGTACGCTGTTGTTTGGCTACCGTTCTAGCCACGATCGCATGGTAAGCCACGAAAAGAATCAGACTGACGATCGCCCAGGTAATCCACATTTGTCCGGTGACACCCGCCCGTGGATAGGGCAGCAGTAACACGCGAAACACCCATTCTTCTAAGAGAGCCGGGAGGAAAAACACCCGTCCCATTAACAGGAAATAGCGTTGTTTTGAGGCAGACCAGGGTTTAACCTGCAACCAACCGTGAGCAAATCCGATCGTCGTTGCCAGAACCCCATACCCCAACAACATCCCGAAGGTCACACTCCAGTCCCACAGGCTCGGGAGTTTCAAGGAGCCTAAAATGCGCGTAAACAAAACAGACACGATCGGGACTGTCGTACCGGGAATTGTCCACCGGGCAAAGGCTTGCGTTGGGGCGATCGGTAGAATCGCCGGATTCCGTCCCCCAACTTGATTGGTTTGCAAGAACCATAATGTGGCTCCGTGACGCAGAAATAGAATACTGAGTTCATCCTGTGCCTGTCGGGGCAGAATGGTGCGCCAACTGGTGAACGCTGCGAGAGTATTTTCTGGCAGATTTGAGTCGCTACGCGTAAAGTTCTCTGGCTGAATTTGGGTTCCCGATAGCGCATTCGCATTCGATTTCCAATCGCCTCGGACAATGCCAAAGGGCATTAATTGGGTTTCCAGATCATTCCCCAAGGCGACTAACCGCTCAAACCGCTTCACCGTAGGATCATCCGGGTGAGATGACCACCAGTTTTGAATCGTCGGATTAGCGGCAACCGTCTCCCGAATTCGTTGAATCGTCAGAAATAATGCCTGGTTAGAGTCCTGCACACAGGAGGTTGCCGGAGTCACATTGGCGGCTCCTGTACCATCCCCTGTGCGGTAACGGGCATTGATCACACTTAACTGCCGATCGAATTCTGCTAAGGGCGAGAGGCGAGTGCCGCCAAAATCATAATCCTGCGCGATCGCATCCAGTTTGACAATCACATCGGTGACGGGACGAGTGCCTAACCAGCCCCGTTGCAGATTCCCCATGTAATTTGTCCAGGTGTTAGTTCCCGAGATTACCCCTTCAATATTGGTGGCATAGACCTGCTGATAGCGCAGATCAAACTGAAGGTCTTTAGTAAACGGATCACGGACGATCGTGGCTAATCCATAGGAGAAGTGCCCCGTCACCGTTCCCATTGCCACTGGTTCACCCCGTTCCCCCCCTCTGCCGCCAAACAGGTGCATCACCAACGCCCGATCGCCCTCTTTCCAGTTAGCAATCGCCGCTTCTGGGGTAGGTGCCGTTTTATCGATTAATACTGTGTGGGCAGTTCCCTGTTGGTGTTCGGTCTGACTCCAGTTGTCGTAGTTGATGTAATCCAATCCTTTGCCTGCTCCCAAAATCACCCGATTGGGTTGCAGTTGAAACAACGATCGCGGCTTGATGGCTTGCACCGTAAACAATCCCGTTTTGTCCTGGGCACCGTATAAGTACCAACCGGCTGTCCCGGCGGGAGATGCTTCTAATTCTCGTGGGGTTGAGGCATACACGCCAAAGCCATCGATCGGTTGTTGGGGAATCCGGACGGTTTCCTGCTTGCCATCAAATTTTCCTGTAGCGGGATTGTAATGCTGGACGCGAAACAGTTCACTCGGACAAGGACGACCACCCGGACAGTCTTTGGGAATAAATTGCGGTTTCGCCTTCTGTACTGTCCCCAATAATTTAACCAGCGTGTAATAGCGTCCCGTCTCTAACAAGGGTTCTGTAGCAATCTGCAACTCGGCGGTTTCGGCTTGCTGCGTTAGGGTAGCCTGTTCCAGCGTGACAGTGACATCATCCTGGGGTCTGGCTCCCGCGATCGCCTGTAACGGGCCTACCTGCGTTCTGCCATTTAACCGTTGGGGATACAGGTTGCCTGTCGTTTGCTGAAGTGCCTCCACATCAGGAGTAAACTGCACATCCCGCGTTACCGCCGCCACATAGCGCTGTACCTCCGGATTCTGGCTCCAGGTCAGCTTCACCCGTTTACCAATCAAATCCGTGGCTTCCGGTGGAGCATGGTAGACCTCTAGCCAGACCCAATCCTGCCCCTGCTGTTCCTTGACTAAAGGCAGAATTAACCGTCCTACCCAATTCCCTACAGGACGGTAGAGATCCGGGGGTAAGGTTTGCTTCACCGGGTAATAGCTGAGTTGATTAAAGGGCGCTCTACTGGTGACGGCATAGTGAGATTCCCAGGCAAGTCCAGGCGAAATTTGCAGTCCCACGATCGCGACCAGCACGACTATTAGCAGCCCCAAAAACCGCGTCCAACCCCACTTACCCCAGCAGATGAATCCTGGCTGAACCTGCGATCGCACCATAGAGTTGCCACCTTACTCAACATCCGTCTTCCCTAATACTGCACCACAGTAATGCTGACAGGATTCCCCAACCAGGAAAAAACCAAGCATTTGGAAGACTGCCATGAGGTTACGGTTCGTAGACCCACTGTTTGTATGCCGGATCAGCGTCTTTCATGTCTTCGTAAAGCCAAACCATGCGATCGATAAACCACAATTTTCCCAGGTAAACCAGGGCACAGCCAAAGGCGATCGCCCAGAGATGGAGTACAACTAATCCCCAAATCACAAATCCCATACCGATCGTCGCTACAAGACTTAGCAGATTGGGGACGTGGCGATGATGCCGGGGGACGGGAATCACGTCGCGGTTCAGCCAGACCCGTTCTCCGAAGACCGCCTTCGATGCCCAGTGATTCGTGGACTGGGGTTTGGCAAACAACCGGGGATTCAGCCACATCCACAGTAGGGCGATCGTTACCGGAACCAATGCCCACCAGCCCCACCACACGCGACTCCAGATTGCCAGAATCAACAGGGGTAACACCGTGAAGCGAGTCCATACACTCCAGGGATTGGCATGGCGTGCCCAAGTGTCCTCACTCATCTGGAATGCAGCAGCAATTTTGCGTTCTACGGTCATCTGCCCACCTCCTATAGCCTGATCATAGTGATCAAACTGGATTTTGAGGTCAAAGGATTCCCCCGATCGTGTTAGCCAACCGGGTCAAGCGCCGATCGCCGCAGGTGATGATATGGAGGATTAAGTGATGACAGCCCTCATCCGTCATTTCCCCGCAGATGCACCCATTGTTAGACCAATGTTAAACCAAATACTTTATGTACGGGAAGTAGGTTGTCCTTCTGTGGTAGCAATTTCACCCGTTTCCATCAGTTGCTTAAAGCGGTTTAATTCATCACCAATTTGTTGTTCCGGAGACTCACCAAATAGTTTGGCAAAGATATTACCAACAGCTCCACCAAAGGAATTGTACTCCAGCACAACTTTAACTTCAGTCCCCCGCCCACCGGGAGCGGGCTTAAACCGAATAAAACCCGAATTATCCACATCCGAACCTTCTACGGATGTCCAGGCGATCAATTCATTGGGACGATCGTCCACAATATCCGCATCCCATTCTACCGTTTGATCCATCGGGGCTTTTGCCACCCAATGCGATCGCTGATCGCCAATCATCGTGACAGACTCAATGTGCTTCATAAAAATTGGCAGATTCGTAAAGTTATGCCAGTAGTTGTAAAGTTCTTCGGCAGATTTATTAATTGTCACCGTTTTTTCTACCTGAATCGCTTTGTTGGCATCCACCGCTTCAGTCACGCGATCGGCTAAACTCTTGTCGCCTTTCATACCATGAAACGCCAGACTACCGCCAGCCAGCGCCATCACAGCCCCCCGCAGCGATCGTTGTTGCAAGCCCAGTAGCACCATCGCACTACCCCCAATAATTGAAGTCCAACGTTCGGCATCGCTCACCTGACTTTCAGCCTGCGATCCAGAAGTTTGAAGTGACGTAGTTTTTTCCATAATCCGTTTTAGCGCTCTTCCCCTAAGCTACTCAGTCTGAGAGTTCTCTCCGTCTGCCCAAGGAAAGAGTCAGGATCAAAAGTAGGCAAACTATCTTCATATCGCTCTAATCTTTTAAGCTTCAAAAAATGGTTCGATCAGGTTAGTTATTATCAATTTTCATTACTAAATTGTAAAAAAACCACCGATTTTCTCGATCGCCCAAAAGCAATCTCCTAAGATGGTTGTGGAGATTGAGATTTTGCATAGCCAATGAACTAAAACAACATAATTGTTGCTTAATCAAGATTAAAGAATTAGTCCGGGAATGTACAGTTCACAAAGCCTTTGCTCAATTGGTAAGATTTTTCTTTGATTGGAGTTGATACTGTGCAATTGATGTATAACTCAGCTCGTTGATCGCCGATTTCGTGTCATTAACCGCTTAATTTTCAGTTAAAAACTTTAGTATTTTAGCTAACAGAAAATTGAGCTTTTCTAAAATCACAATTCTAACTTCCGTCAATGTATTTTTTGAGTTGTCACTCATTAATTGCTAATTCTCTTTCTTCACACCATAACCATTTATTGTGACTTAAGGAAAATCTATGCCTTCGCCTGTCCAAGCTCAATCTCCCGATGCCGCATCTCCTCCCGCCCCCGCTGCCAAAAAACCGTCAGCCAACAATCACGCGAGCGGCGATCGGCGGTTTAAAGCCCTCGATATGACCATGAAGCGGCATCAATACAAACCCGATGCGTTGATTGAAGTGCTGCACAAAGCCCAGGAATCCTTTGGCTATCTAGAAGAAGATGTCCTGATCTATATCGCTAGAGGGCTAAAACTGCCACCAAGTCGGGTGTATGGAGTTGCCACGTTCTATCATCTGTTTTCCCTCAAACCCAGTGGTGCCCATAGCTGTGTGGTCTGCCTGGGAACCGCTTGCTACGTCAAGGGCAGTGGCAAGCTGATGGAAGCCCTCGAAGCCGAGTTGGGCATTAAAGTGGGTGAAACGACGGAAGATGGCAAAGTCTCGTTGATGGCGGCACGCTGTTTGGGAGCCTGCGGCATCGCTCCAGCGATGGTGGTTGATGGCAGCGTCAGTGGTAAACAAAGTCCCGAATCGGCTCTAGATAAAGTGAGGAGTCTACAGGGATAACGTACCAACCAGGAATGGAGCCTGATGGCTCGGATCGATGCAATTCCCAGGATAATCTTCCCCCCGATCGCAGAGGTAAGACGAGATAGAACATGGATATTACCGAACTACATGAAATAGCTGAACAGGAACGGGCACGTCGCAAACCAACCCGGATTCGCTGTTGTACGGCGGCTGGTTGCTTGTCGTCCGGCTCGGCTGGCGTAAAGCATGGCTTAGAGGCTGCCGTTCAGAGTGCTGGATTAGAGTCAGAGGTTGAAGTCTGTAGTGTGGGCTGTATGCGGTTCTGTGGTCGAGGACCGTTGGTAGACGTTGAGCCTACAGGGACATTGTATGAACAGGTGACTCCCGAAGATACCGAGTCGATCGTCGGAGCACTGAAAGGTGGCAACGCCACGGCAATGAAAGGCGATCCAAACCACCCGTTCTTCACGCGGCAAATGCCGATCGTGTTAGAAAATAGTGGCAAAATCGATCCCGAACGGATTGAAGAATATATTGCCATCGGCGGTTACGAGCAATTACATCATGCCCTGACCGAAATGATGCCAGCCCAAGTGGTCGAAGAAGTCACCAAGAGTGGTCTACGGGGACGGGGCGGCGGTGGTTATCCCACGGGGTTAAAATGGGCAACGGTCGCCAAAATGCCGGGGGATCAAAAATATGTCATTTGTAATGCCGATGAGGGTGATCCCGGAGCCTTCATGGATCGGAGTGTGTTGGAAAGTGATCCCCACCGGATTCTGGAAGGTATGGCGATCGCGGGCTATGCGATCGGAGCCAATCATGGTTACATCTATGTGCGGGCAGAGTACCCGTTAGCGATCAAACATTTGCAGAAAGCCATCCAGCAAGCGAAGAAGTACGGGTTATTGGGTAGCCAAATTTTTGATACTGCCTTCGACTTCAAAATCGACATTCGGATTGGGGCTGGCGCATTCGTCTGTGGAGAAGAAACCGCACTAATTCAATCGATTCAAGGTGGCAGAGGCAATCCCCGTCCCCGCCCTCCCTATCCTGCCGAATCCGGTTTATGGGGTTGCCCCACCCTGATTAATAACGTCGAAACCTACGCCAATATCACTCCAATTATTCGCAATGGCGGTGACTGGTACGCCAGCATTGGTACTGAGAAAAGTAAAGGCACAAAAGTTTTTGCTCTGACTGGCAAAGTTAACAATACGGGTCTGATTGAAGTGCCTATGGGGACAACCATTCGGCAGATTGTTGAAGAAATGGGTGGTGGTGTGGCGGAAGGTGGCAAAGTCAAAGCCGTTCAAACGGGGGGACCTTCCGGTGGCTGTGTGCCAGCTTCCTTGTTTGATACCTCCGTAGACTACGAATCCTTGCAAAAACTGGGCACAATCATGGGTTCCGGCGGCATGATCGTGATGGACGAGGACACCAGCATGGTCGAGATCGCCCGGTTCTATATGGAATTCTGTCGGGGCGAAACCTGTGGTAAGTGTGTACCCTGTCGCACTGGAACGGTACAACTGTATGCCATGTTAACCAAGTTGATTAATCGGCAAGCGACTCCGGCAGATCTGGAAAAAATGGAAGCGCTTTGCTACATGGTGAAAGACACCAGCCTGTGTGGATTAGGACAAACCGCACCCAATCCAGTCTTAAGTACGCTGAAATATTTCAAACCAGAGTATTTAGAACTGCTCCAATCCACTGATAGCCCCAATGGCAAAGTTAACGTCTGAAGAGGTGGTGAACCTGTATGTCTGTTAAAACACTCAAAATTGATGACATTGATGTTGCGATCGAAGAAGGTGCCACCATTCTACAAGCGGCGAAAGAAGCGGGAGTTACCATCCCTACCCTGTGTCACCTGGATGGCGTGACGGATGTGGGAGCCTGTCGCCTCTGTTTAGTCGAACTTGACGGGAGCAATCGGCTGTTTCCGGCCTGTGTAACGCAGGTCGCTGAAGGCATGAATATTCATACCCAAACGCCAAAGCTGCAAGAATACCGCCGCATGACGGTGGAACTGATTTTCGCGGAAGGCAATCATGTGTGTTCCATTTGTGTTGCTAACGGTAATTGCGAACTACAGAATGTGGCGATCGCAGTGGGTATGGATCACTCGCGATTCCCGTATCGCTTCCCCGATCGCAAAATCGATGCTTCCCATCCGTTATTTAGCATCGATCATAATCGCTGCATTCTCTGTACTCGCTGTGTCCGGGTCTGCGATGAAGTTGAAGGAGCCCATGTTTGGGATATTGCCCAACGGGGAGCCGCCTGCTACATCGTGTCGGGCTTAAACCAACCCTGGGGTAGCGTGGATGCCTGTACCTCCTGCGGCAAATGTGTCGATGCCTGTCCCACGGGAGCCATTTTCCGTAAAGGCACAACCACCTCCGAGAAAGAACGCGATCGTGACAAATTGGAATTTTTGATGACCGCACGGGAGAAAAGAGAATGGACAAGATAAGATTTGCCACCGTTTGGCTGGCGGGTTGTTCCGGTTGTCACATGTCGTTCCTCGATCTAGATGAATGGCTAATTGAATTGGCGCAGCATGTGGATGTCGTCTACAGTCCCGTCGGTTGTGATCTGAAAGATTACCCAGAGAATGTCGATGTTTGTTTAGTGGAAGGGGCGATCGCTAATGAAGAAAACCTAGAATTAGCGCGAAAAGTGCGACAAAATACCAAAATTCTAATTTCCTTTGGCGATTGTGCCGTCACGGCGAATGTGCCAGCGATGCGGAATATGTTAGGCAGTGCAGATGTCGTGTTAAAGCGCTCCTATATTGAACTGGGCGATTGTACGCCACAACTTCCCCATGAACCGGGCATTGTGCCGGAATTGCTCGATCGCGTATTACCGGTGCATGAAGTGGTCACGGTAGACATCTTTATGCCGGGATGTCCTCCCCCTGCCGATCGCATCAAAGCCACGATCGAGCCACTGTTGAAAGGTGAGCAACCGCAAATGGTGGGGCGAGAAATGATCAAATTTGGCTAATCGCGATTAGTGACGATCGCAGGCTCAATCGCGTCTGAACTAATTGCCTAGAGAAGGAACAAACCTATGTCCAAAACCGTTGTCATTGATCCTGTCACCCGTATTGAGGGACATGCCAAAATTTCGATTTTTCTCAATGATGCAGGTGAAGTAGACGATGCCCGGTTCCATGTGGTGGAATACCGGGGCTTTGAGAAATTTTGTGAAGGCAGACCCTTTACCGAAATGGCAGGGATTACCGCCCGCATCTGTGGCATCTGTCCCGTCAGCCACCTGTTAGCCGCCGCCAAAACTGGGGATAAAATTCTGGCAGTGAAGATTCCCCCCGCCGCCGAGAAACTCCGCCGCTTAATGAACTTAGGGCAAATTACCCAATCCCATGCCCTGTCATTCTTCCACCTCAGTAGTCCCGACTTCCTCCTGGGTTGGGATAGCGATCCGGCAAAACGCAATGTGTTTGGGTTAATCGCCGCTAACCCCGATTTAGCTAGAGCCGGTATCCGGCTGCGCCAATTTGGTCAGACCGTGATTGAACTCTTAGGTGCCCGGAAGATTCACGCTGCCTGGGCAGTGCCCGGTGGGGTGCGATCGCCCCTCTCCGAAGAAGGCAGACAATGGATTCGCGATCGCTTACCGGAATCCTTCGACACGATTAATTTAGCGATCGGGTTGTTCAAAACCATGCTGGATGGCGATCTAAAAGACGAGATTGGCATCTTTGGGGAATTTCCCTCGCTATTCATGGGCTTAGTCGGTAAGGATGGCGAATGGGAGCATTACGGCGGTCATCTCCGCTTTACCGACAGCCAGGGCAATATCGTAGCCGACAACCTGAGTGAGGATGACTACCATAACTTTTTAGGCGAAGCGGTTGAACCCTGGTCGTATCTGAAATTCCCCTATTACAAGCCCTATGGCTATCCCAATGGGATTTACCGAGTGGGACCATTAGCCCGATTGAATGTCTGTAGCCATATTGGGACAGCCGCCGCCGATCGTGAGTTACACGAATTACGCGATCGAGCAAAAGGTGTACCGACCTCATCGTTTTTGTATCACTATGCGCGGTTAATTGAGATTCTGGCATCGCTAGAAAAAATTCAACAACTCATGGATGACCCCGATATTGTGTCGGAACGAGTTCGCGCTCATGGAGGAGTGAATCAATTAGAAGGTGTTGGTGTAAGTGAAGCGCCGCGTGGCACATTATTTCATCACTATCAAGTCGATGAAAATGGACTCTTGAAAAAGGTGAATTTGATCATTGCCACAGGACAAAATAACCTGGCAATGAATAAAACCGTGGCACAAATTGCCAAGCAATATATTCACAATCAAGAGATTCCCGAGGGGTTGTTAAATCGGGTAGAAGCAGGGATTCGCTGTTTTGATCCTTGCTTATCCTGCTCAACCCATGCGGCGGGACAAATGCCATTACATTTACAACTGGTCGCTGCTGATGGCAATGTAGTCGATGAAGTCTACCGTAACTAACGCTAAGGTGTGGGAGTATCTCTAAGCTCTAGTGATACTCCCACAATACTTTTACTAAGGAGCCCCCCTAATGGCAAAAGAAAACTTATTTCTCTGTATGGGGTCAGCCTGCCACCAACTGGGAGTTTATGAAGTATTACCCCGCTTACAAGCCCTGATTCAGGACTATCAACTGGAAGAAACCATTACCTTAAAAGGTTCATTTTGCCTGGAAACTTGTAGCCACGGCATTACAATGAAATTCCGGGATCAACACTTTATGAATATTAGTCCCCAGAACATCGAAGAAAAGTTTGTGCAAGAGATTCTGCCTGCCATCCAGACCGTTGAGTGTGTATGAGCCAGTAGCAATGACGAATGAGCAACACCATCTCTGGAAACTGTTATGGGATTATGATCCCAATGGCTTAATTGTCGTTGATCCGGATCTCTACATTAAGCTAGTCAATCCAGCGTTTTGTCGCATGTTTCAGGTGCAGCAGGACGATGTGATTGGTCAACCTGCCGAAACTCTCCTCGGCAATGTCGAAGACTTTAACAAAGCATGGCAGCAAAATCAGGTGCTCCGCAGCCAGCTACGGGAATATCCCCAATATCATTTGTATGTGAATCAAGTGATTTTCTCGATCGAGGACGAAGGGCTAATCGCTGCGATCATGGTAGATATTAGCCATGAATTAGAGCGCAAACAGGAATTAGAACAACTCAAACGTGAAACGGTAAAAAAAGTCAATGAAGTCGTTGACAATCAGATGAAAGTCGTGCAGGAGATTGCCGGTTTATTAGGGGAAACAACGGCTGAAACAAAAGTGAGTTTGTTAAGAATCATTCATTTACTGGAACAGAATACCCTGTAATCCCTTCCATGTATTGCCCTATCACAGTTGATAATTTTTTAGATATTTATAACGACAGCCTGAATAAAAAAGGCGAAGAATTATGTGGCGATCAAGTTAAATATCGGAAGACCGATAAAAAAGTAACGATCGTGCTTTCCGATGGCTTAGGCAGTGGGGTCAAAGCCAGCATTCTGGCAACCCTAACCACAGAAATTTTGATTACGATGTTGGATGCCGATCTGCCATTAGAGGAGGTTCTGAAAACCGTTATTGCCACCCTACCCATCTGTAAAGTCAGGAAAATTGCCTATTCGACATTCACGATTATGCAGGTCGATTGTGAAACTAACCACTTCACAGTGATTAATTTCGATAATCCCCCACCGCTTTACTTCCATCGCGGTAAAGTGATCAAGTTAGCCACTCAAACAGAAACAATTTTAGAACGAAAGATTTCGATCGCAGAAGGCTATTTAGAACGCGGCGATTTTTTGGGAGCAGTGAGCGATGGTGTGTTGTATGCTGGTATGGGTGTCACCCTCAATTTTGGGTGGGGTTGGGAACAAATCGCGGATTATGTTGAAGAGGTTTTAGAACAACGATCGCATACAGCAAGAAGCATTGTGCGAGAAGTATTGAAAAAGACCCATTCCTTATATCAAGGTGAAATTGGAGATGATGCCACCTTTACCGGAATTTATGTTAGAAAACGCCATTCCTTAATTATTTTTACTGGACCTCCTTTAGATCGAGAGCAGGATGAGGTTTATATTGAGAAGCTTCTGGACTTCAAGGGTCGAAAAGTCATTTGTGGCGGCACAACGGGAAATATCGTTGCTAATTACTTAGGCGAAACGATCGAAATGGATTTGTCTACGATTCGGAAAGACCTACCTCCGATCGGTTCCCTCAGTTATGTCGATTTAGTCACCGAAGGCATCCTGACCATTTCTAAAGCAACCGAGTACATTAAAAATTGTGATGGTGATTTCAGCCGCTTGCGGTTTGATCATAATGGTGCTTACTTGTTAGCTAGAGAAATCCTGCAAGCAGACTCTATTGTATTTATGGTTGGGCAAAGTATTAATGAATTCTATCAAAATCCCCTATTACCCAAAAATATCTCGATTCGCCGCAATTTGATTGAAGAATTAGTCCACTTTTTAAAAAGTAAACAACGGGAGGTGACGATCGAATATTGCTAACATCTTCTACTCCTCCTTGTTTAGTGATTGGTTATGGGAATACCCTGCGATC
This sequence comes from Pantanalinema rosaneae CENA516, assembly GCF_050753385.1. Lineage (NCBI taxonomy): Bacteria > Bacillati > Cyanobacteriota > Cyanophyceae > Leptolyngbyales > Leptolyngbyaceae > Pantanalinema > Pantanalinema rosaneae. Next base: position 40,040 of record NZ_JBLZFZ010000032.1, on the reverse strand, counting down.
TGACGATGGGGCAGGTTATTTAATCGCCGAAACCGTTGCCACCTGGCAGCTTGCCCATGTTCAGGCTCTCGCCCTGCATCAACTCACGCCCGATCTAGCGGAACCGATCGCCCAGACCCAATTCGTCATTTTTGTCGATGCCGTAGCACAACCTCTCGCTGCCACTGCCAATATCGAACTAGAATTGCTCGAACCAACTTACACAGACACCTTTACTGGTCATTACGCCAATCCCCGATCGCTGCTATCGCTGACCTACGCCCTTTACAAAACTACCCCGATCGCCTATCAACTCTTAGTTCCTGCCATTAATTTCAGTTTTGGTGAATCTTTCTCTCCTACCACCCAAGCCAGCATTGCCCTGGCCTTAGCCAAAATTAATCAATTGGTCTGGCTCCCTGAAGCCTGGAAGCATCCCTGAAAATCTGTGATTAACAGAGCTTTAACCTGGCTTCACAACAATGCCACATTTTTATTGCAAAATAACATTAAGATTAGTGGCTGAATTAGGAGGAGAGCAATCTACCTCAATTAGCTTGAACTGGAGTGATGGCAGAAAATTGTTGCACTATTTTGCTGATCAATAGCTCTACAGCAGATAGAGCCTTTTTACGCCGTTGTCTAGAACCCGACGAGCTCTACTCCTATGCCATTATCGAGGCGGCTACGGGAGTTGCTGGGTTGCAGCTAGGACAATGCCACCAGCCCGACGTGATTGTGCTGGACTCTGACTTACCCGATCGCGCTGCGTCCGACCTGATCAGTCAGTTGCATCAGCACTCCTCCATTCCGATTCTGCTATTAATCGCCCAGAACGATCGCAGTCTGGTTCATCAGGCGCTGCAATGGGGAGCCGCAGACTATCTGGTTAAGCCTGATCTGAGTCCAGAATTACTCCGTCGCACCGTTCGCAGCCTGATCAAACAGCATCGTTTGCAGCAACAAGTGACCCAACAGCAAGCGACGATCGCCGCCCTAGCCATTCAATCTGCTAAGAGTTATCAACAGCAACAACTGAATCAAGCCATTCCGCAGGAGAGTGAAGCTAAATTCCGGCAACTGGCTGAACATATTCGGGATGCCTGTTTCATTTGCACGATCGAAGCTTATCGGAATGATACCCGACGCAAACAGACTGAAAGTGCCCTGCAACAACTGAATGAAGAGCTAGAACACCGGGTTCAACAACGAACGCAAGAATTAATTCAGTCTGAACGCGATCTACGCACCATCTTTAACAATGTCTATGATGCGATTCTGATTCATGACATCATGGATGGCACAATTTTGGATGCCAACGATCGCGCCCTGGAACTGCGGGGGGCTACCCGTGAACAACTGCTAGCCGCCACGATCGCCGATATATCTGCCCCTGATGTTCCCATCGACCGCCTGCCCGACATCCTACAGCGCTTACAAGCCGGAGAGACAATGCGGTTTGAGTGGAAAGAACGACGACTTGATGACCACTCCATCTTTGACGTAGAAGTCTCGCTGCGTCCAGTCACCCTGGGCAATCGCTCAGTTTTTATTGCCGGAGTGCGGGAAATTAGGGAGCGTAAACAGGCGGAAGAAGCACTCCAATCAGAACGATTGCGACTCAAATTGGCGTTGGATGCGGCGCAAATGGGTACCTGGAGTTGCACGCTGCAAACGGGGACGTTGATCTGGTCCGATCGAGCCCAGGAAATCTTTGGTTTTGTTCCAGGCACATTTCCTGGCGATCGCGAAGCCTTTCTGGCACTTGTCCATCCGCAGGATCGCGATCGCGTGATGCAGGCGATTGCCCATACCTTTGCCACTGGAGCCCCCTACAACCTGGAATATCGCATTTACCGATTAAATGGCGAACTTCGATGGATCGCGGTCTGGGGCATCATTCCCTCCGAACTTTCAGTCACCGAGCAACAACTGATTGGCGTAGTCTGCGACATTACCGATCGCAAACAGACCGAACAGGAGTTACAAGAATCTCGCAATATGTTGAAATTGGTGCTAGATGCCATCCCTCAACGCGTGTTTTGGAAGGATCGTCAGTCGAGATTTTTGGGCTGTAACTCGGCATTTGCCAACGACTATCACTTAACCCTGGCGGATATTGTTGGCAAAACAGACTCCGAACTCCCCTGGGCAACCTGGGCAGATCTCTATCGGGCTGATGATGTCCAGGTGATTCATACACGAACACCAAAGTTAAATTACGAGGAGCCCACGACCAACCGCAATGGCAGGCAGGTTTGGATCCGCAGTAGCAAAATTCCGTTAACCAATACTGAGGGGGAAGTCATTGGGATTCTGGGTTGCTATGACGATATCACCGATCGCAAACATGCCGAATTTGCCTTAAGTGAAGCGCAACAATTTGCTCAAAGCATTGCGGAAAATACCCCCAACATCATTTATATCTATGACTTGCTTCAGCACCGCACCCTTTATACCAACCCCGAAGTCTTGACGGTGACAGGCTACACGGCAGAAGAGGTACAGGCAATGGGGGCAAGTTTCTTTCCCTCAATTATTCATACCGAAGATCGGCAAGTGATCGCAACCTTTCAAACGGCGATCGCCCATGACCGGGACAATCAAGTGTTTGAGTTAGAGTATCGGGTGCGGCATCGGCAGGGTGGTTGGCGCTGGCTATTCGATCGCATCGCTGTGTTTAAACGAGACGAAACGGGACAGGTGATTCAATACATTGGTTCCGCCCAGGACATCACTGAACGCAAACGCCTGGAGCAGGAACTACGGCAAATCAATACCGAACTGGAGAGTCGGGTAGAAGAACGCACCACCGATCTGCGACAAGCGATGGAAGCGGCAGAAGCAGCGAACCGAGCCAAAAGTACCTTCCTGGCAAACATGAGCCACGAACTGCGAACCCCCTTGAATGCCATTCTTGGATTTGCCCAACTCCTCTCCCGCGATCTCACACTGTCGGCGGAACAGCGACAACAACTCAGCATTATTAATCGCAGTGGTCAACATTTACTCACTTTAATTAATGACATTCTGGAAATGTCCAAAATCGAAGCCGGACGACTTTATTTTGTTCCCCAAAGCTTCGATCTATACGCCATGCTAAACACGCTAGAGGAGATGTTTCAGATTCGGGCGATCGAAAAAGGCATACAATTCATCGTCGATCGGGAGCCGACCCTCCCCCATTACATTGAGACAGACGAAAACAAATTACGTCAGATTCTGATTAATCTGGTCGGAAATGCGATCAAATTTACCCCCTCTGGTCAGGTCGTGCTGCACATCCGCCGCCCGGAAACGAACAGGGCAGGAGATAGCACTAACACTCTCAGATTAGAGTTTGCGGTTGAAGATACTGGAATTGGCATTGATCCCGATGAATTAGACCATCTATTCGAGCCATTCATTCAATCCCACCATCGGCATGTCTCCCAGGAAGGAACCGGGTTAGGACTGCCCATCAGTCGTCAGTTCGTGCAACTTCTGGGCGGTGAATTAACAGTACATAGTACCCCAGGAACGGGATCGATCTTTACCGTGACGATTCCAGTCCGACTGGCAGAAGCCATCGATAAAACCCACCCGATCTTACCCCGTCACATTATCGGTTTAGCCCCCAATCAACCGTCCTACCGCATTCTCGTCGTAGAAGATAACGAAACCAATCGCCTCTTGTTAGTGCAACTCCTGCAATCCGTTGGCTTTGAGGTGCAGTCAGCCCGCGATGGTCAGGAGGCGATCGCCCAATGGCAACGTTGGCAACCCCATTTGATCTGGATGGATATGCGAATGCCAGCGATCGACGGGTACGAGGCAACCAGGCAGATCCGGGGTATGGAAAAGGTCAGTGGGGGAGATGGGAAAGATGGGGGAGATAGGAGAAGTCCTCGATCGCCGACCAAAATCATTGCTCTGACTGCCAGTGCGTTTGAGGAGGATCGCGTCAGAGTGCTGAATGTGGGCTGTAATGACTTTGTTCGCAAACCGTTTCAGGAGGCTGAGCTACTAGAAAAAATCGCCGAACATTTAGGCGTACAGTACCTGAATGCCCAGTCAACCACAGGGGTTAAGCCAACAACTACGGTTGCCAACTCCTTTGCCGACTCCTTCGATGCGATCGCAGCCCTGCAAACCTTACCTGCCACATTGCTAACCCAACTTCAGCAAGCTACGATTCAGCTAGATCATCAACGGCTGGCGCAGGCGATCGAGGATTTAACTCCTACCCATCCCACCCTTGCCGCCGTTCTAACCGAAAAACTAGAAAACTTTGACTTTGAACAGATTTTGCAGCTGCTACAAACAACTTGACTCTTTATACGGAAGCATCTCTTAGATTCTTTTTATTTTAGTGAACTAATGTTGGATAAAATCGCTCTCTAACCCAAATTGTTGCATCATGCAGGATACATCTCCTAACTCTCAAGGCGATCTCTTAATCGTAGATGATCTAGCAGATAACCTCCGGGTTCTGTCCAATACGCTTTCTAATCAAGGTTATCGGGTACGATGTGTCCGAAATGGAGCGATGGCATTAATGGGAGTGAAGGCGGCTCCCCCAGATGTGATATTGCTAGATATTCGGATGCCAGAGATGGATGGGTACGAAGTCTGCCGCCAATTAAAAGCTGATCCGCATCTCTGCGAAATTCCGATTATTTTTCTCAGTGCTTTAGATGAAGCGTTAGATAAAGCTAAAGCCTTTGAGGTAGGAGGGGCGGATTATATTACTAAACCGTTCCAGGTCGAGGAGGTGTTAGCCCGTGTTCAGCATCAACTCACGATTCAGCGCTTAAGACAACAAGTGGCAGCACAACGACAACAATTGTCACAGCTTGCCGTTCCTGCGACCTCTGTATCCCCAGCGGAGGTTGAGGCAATTCGGAGCAATGTTATGCCTGCGATCGCCACTATTTTAGACTATAGCGATCGCCTGAGCCAGAATCCCACTCTCGACCCGGAACACTATGCCGGACTAAAAGTGATTCATCAACAGAGTCAAACTCTGCTAAAGTTCGTGAACAGTTTGGGCTAGAGATTCTAGCTGTGGTAATCCGTCTATGACCTTCCGTTTGCTCTCCCGTTGGTTTCATCCTGGCAACCTCAACCTATCATTGCCTGTGGTGCTAGCGGTACCATTTGTCCTGCAAACAGTAGGAGCAGCCGTATTGATTGGTTATCTGTGGCACCAGAGTGAACCTGGATACCTTGCGATCGGTTTGTATGGGTTAATCACATTGGTTGCCATCAGCCTGGGAGGGTTCACCGTTCGCCGCATCACCCAATCCCTGGAGCGATTGACGCAAGCCAACCAGGCCTTAGCCAACGGTGCATGGCAACAACCCGTCTTCGAATCTAGCCCGATTACCGAACTGAGGGCATTAACGCAATCGTTGCATCAAACCGCCACCCAACTAACCTTAATTCGGATAGCCGCCGCCGAATTGGACGATGTGCTGAATAGTGCCTCTTCTTCGATTGTGCGATTTCGCGTCTTTCCCGATCGCACCTGGGAGTATGACTACCAATCTCCTGGTTGTCAACTGCTGTTTGGCTATACAGCCGACGAAATCTGTACCGATCGCAATCTTTGGATGTCGCAAGTCTTTGCCAGCGATCGAGAAACTGTTCTCTATCCCCTATTTGACCAGATTTTTAATGGCCAGACCCAGACAATTGAGTTTCGTTTTCATCACAAAGACGGTTCGCTGCGCTGGATTTCAGGCACTTACTCCTCCCGCTACAATGCGGCGGCTAATTGTTGGATTGTCACAGGAGTTAGCAGCGATATTACCGATCGCAAACAGATTGAACTCGCTTTAAAGCAAAGTGAAAATCGCTTTTTAGAACTTTCTGATACCTCACCAGCAAATATCTATATTCTGGTTAAACAAACTGATGGCTTCATTCACTTTGAACACATCAGTCGGGCGATCGAAACAATTCATGAAACTTCGGTGGCAGAAATTTTAGCTAATGCGAATATTCTCCTCGATCGCATTCATCCAGAGGATCGGGCTGGTTATGAAACCGCCGCCCAGCATAGCCTGGAAACCTTACAACCCTTTCGTTATGAATGGCGCATTATTAATCCTTCTGGAGTGATTAAATGGCTTCAGGGAAGTTCCAGCCCCAAATTACGGGATCATGGGGAGGTTGCCTGGTATGGCGTGGTGATTGACATCACTGATTTTAAATCGACGGAGCAAGCACTCCAAGCCAGTGAAGAACGGTATCGGGCTATTGTCGAAGACCAAACCGAACTGATTTGCCGATTCTTACGCGATGGCACTATTCTGTTCGTCAATGATGCCTACTGTCGCTATTTTGGGGTAAAGCGGGAAACTATCATTGGCAAAACTTACCATCCCAGGGTGTATGAAGCCGATCGGGAATTAGTCTCTCAACTTGTAAATTCCCTGAGTCTAGAAAACCCGACTGTAGTTATTGAAAACCGTGTGGTTATCAATGGCAGCATCCGTTGGACTCAGTGGAGTAATCGCCTCATCAGTGATGCTCAGGGTCATTTGATTGAGTGTCAATCCGTTGGACGGGATATCACCGATCGCAAAAATGTTGAGCTTGCCCTGGAACGAGAGCTACTGCGGAATAAAATGCTGTTGAGTTCGTCGTTTGACGGCATTGTGGTACTGGATCATGCTGGAAACGTGGTAGAAGCGAATCCTAGTTTTGCCAGAATGCTAGGGTACAGCTTAGCAGAAGTGACTGAACTGAGTGTTTTTGATTGGGAAGCCCAAACATCAACCGCCGAACTTGAACAGGAATTTTGCCAGAATGTGACGTTCGAAACGCGCCATCGTCGCAAGGATGGTTCTATCTATGAGGTCGAAATCTGTACTAATACTGTGAGCTGGAACGGGGAAACATTTTATTTCTGCATTTGTCGAGATATTACCGATCGCAAACAAACCGAAGCGGCTTTACAAGCGAGCGAGGCTCGGTTCCAGGAGATTGCTGATACCGTTAGCCAGGTATTCCTGGTGCGATCGGCAACGACAGGAGAGTTTATTTACATTAGCCCTGCCTATGAACAAATTTGGGGTCGCAGTTGTGAAAGCTTGTATCAAAACCCAGAATCGTGGTTAGCCGCCATCCATCCCGACGATCGCAGCCTCGTGACTCAATCGTTAGAACAACAATTTGTTGGTAACTCTGTCCAGCGAGAATACCGCATCATCCGACCGAATGACGAAATTCGCTGGATTTTTGCCCAACTCAACTTAGTGCGGGATGAGCAAGGGGAGCCGCTTCGCTTCATTGGCATTGCCGTTGACATCACTGCTCGCAAACAAGCCGAAGAAGCCTTACGAGAAAGTGAAGAACGCTTCCGGGCAGTATTTGAACAGGCTGCTGTAGGGTTGGAATACACCGATTTGGCTGGGCGCTTTTTGATGGTCAATCATACCCTGGTAGAGTTGCTAGGCTACTCAGAAGCGGAATTGCTCTCCCTCACGTTTCAAGATATTACTCATCCAGACGATTTATCGCCAAACCAACAGTATTTTCAACAATTAGTCGCGGGCAAAATTTCCTCTTACTCTATAGAGAAGCGATTTCTGCACAAAGACCGCTCCCTAATTTGGGTCAACATTACTGTATCCCTGATCCGAGAGCCCAATGGTCAACCGAAACTAACTCTGGCAGTAATTGAAGACATTCGCGATCGCAAACAAGCCGCCTTAGAGCTACAACAGGCAAAGGAATCGGCGGAAGCAGCAAACGTCGCGAAAAGTATGTTTCTTGCCAATATGAGTCACGAACTGCGGACTCCTCTGAATGTGATTTTGGGCTATACCCAACTCCTCAGTTACGACACCTCGCTGACTCCGGAATATCAGGACTATCTGCGATCGATTCATCGCAGTGGCAATCATCTACTGGCTTTGATTAACGATGTTTTGGATCTCTCCAAAATCGAAGCCGGACGGTCAACGTTCGATCCCAGCAGCTTCGATCTACCTGACCTGATGCAAACGCTGTGGGAAATGTTCCGGTTCCGCGCCGAATCCAAAGGGCTGGAATTAATCTTAGAGCTAGCAGAAGTCCCACGATTAATCACCACCGATCTGAACAAACTGCGGCAGGTAATGATTAACCTCCTGAATAACGCCGTTAAGTTTACCGCCTCTGGCACGATCGTGCTTCGGGTACAGGTCGATCGGCAAGCCATCCCCGCCAATTCCGCCGAGTCAACTGAACCCCCGCCTCTACCCACCCCTCTGTATCAATTGGTGATTGAAGTCGAAGATACCGGAGTCGGCATTGCTCCCAACGAATTAGAAACCATTTTTGAAGCCTTTTCCCAAGCCAGTGCGGGGAAACGCTCCACGGAAGGCACAGGTTTAGGCTTAACCATTAGTCAGAAGTTTGTGCAGGTCATGGGAGGTCAGTTATGTGCTGAAAGCCGCCTGGGACAAGGAAGTAAGTTCAGTTTTTGGATTCCCATCCAACTTGCCAATCCGAATGATTATCTCCCAACCCTGAACGATCGTCCGGTCGTTGGGTTACTCCCGGGTCAACCCCGTTACCGCATTCTAGTGGTGGATGATCAATTAGCCAATCGGCAACTGCTGGCACAGATTTTGCAAAAGGTGGGGCTGGAAGTTCGTGAAGCGGCTAGTGGAATCACCGCCATTCAACAATGGCAACTTTGGCATCCTCATTTAATTTGGATGGATATTCAGATGGCTGGCATGACGGGCTATGAAGCCGTACAGCAGATTCGCAAGATGGAGCATGGGGAAGATAGGGGAGATAGGGGAGATAGGGGAGATAGGGGAGATAGGGGAGATAGGGGAGATAAGGGAGATAGGGAAGATAGGGAAGATAGGGGAGATAAGGGAGATAGGGAAGATAGTTCTTCCTCACCTTCCTCATCCTCCTCACCCTCCTCACCGCCCCAAGCACCAATCCCTATCATTGCCCTCACCGCTCAAGCCTATCAGCACGATCGCGACCAGGCGTTGGCGGCGGGATTTACGGATTTCGTGACTAAACCGTTTAAAACCGCAGATATTTTTCAACAGTTAGCAACACATCTGGGATTGCAATATTTGTATGCTGACCCTGCTAATTTGGTAGTGACGGAACCGCTTGACTTCACCAATAAACAGCAAACCTTACAACCAGAAGCACTACACGTTATGCCAGTTGACTGGATAGTGGCATTGCATAAAGCCGCGCTCAACTGTTCCTCAGAAGAGGTTGAAGGTTTAATTGCCCAAATTCCGGCTGATTATCCAACCCTGGCAACCAGCCTACAGCGGCTCGCGCATAATTATGACTTTGAAATCATCATGCATCTCAGTCAACCAAATTAACTTTCGTTACATATCATGATTACTTAACGAGTTGCTGAAACCTTGTTGAAGAAATTGTTGTTTTAACGGAGGTTAGGGCATCATAGATTAGTAAGACGCTACATGAATCAGCGTTTAAAAGGGGTTTCAGCAATGAACCTAGAAACAGTTAACCCAACTATGGGAGGATCTATGCAGACGATCGACACTCCACTGGTCAACAAATCCTCTCTGCCTCTCACACTTGACCAACGCATTGCTACCGCGATCGCTGAAGCACGAGCCATCTGCTCCGAATACGGTTCTGATTCAGCCAAATGTGCCGTTGCCTGGGATATTGTTGAAGAACTTCAGGCAGAAGCGGCACATCAAAAGGTAACACAGCAAGGCAAAACCGCGTTTACGGAATACTGCGAAGAATTCCCGGATGCGTTGGAAGCCCGTATCTACGACGTGTAGGCAGATAGCAACAACGAGGCATGGATAATGAGGGACTGATTGCGATCGATCGGTGCTCTCGTTATCCAGTCCAATCATCACTGATCGCTCAATTTTGTCCAACCTCCCATCTTGGTGCTGGTTGAACGCCCTCACAACATCCTCAAATTAGTCATGTAGGGTTGAGGTGTTCCTCAAGCAGAGTGTTATGCACGAAGTTGGGATCATGCAGAATACGTTAGAGCTGGCGTTAGAGTATGCACGTCAGCAAGGGGCAACTCAGATTCACCAGATGACCTTACGGGTAGGAGAATTATCTGGGGTTGAGCCTGCTGCCTTGATGTTTGCGTTTGAGGTTGTCATGCAGGGCACGATCGCCGAACAGGCACAACTAGCGATTGATTATGTGCCTGCTATCAGCTATTGTCCCCATTGCCAACAAGAGTTTCACCTGTCGGACTGGATTTATCAGTGTCCCACCTGCCATCAGTTATGTTCAGAACTGCGGCAAGGGAGAGAATTAGAACTCGCTTCCATTGAGCTTTCTTAAGGAGATCCCCACTATGTGTCAGGACTGTGGTTGTAGTGATGTTGTGGCGATCGCGATTAATGGCAAAGTGAGGCATCCCCATGAGCATGAACACGGGCATCATCAGCACCCGCATGATCATGAACAGCCTCACGCTCATGGCACTCACACCCATCCAGTCCACCTGTCTCTGTTATCCAAAAACGATCGGTTCGCGGAACGTAATCGCGGCTATTTCCAGGCAAAAGGAATTCTGGCACTAAATATTCTGTCGTCCCCTGGCTCGGGCAAGACGGCATTGATTGAACGAATGATTCGGGATTTACAGGAGCGCTTATTCAGCCATCAACCGCGATCGCTGCGGGTAGGAGTGATTGTAGGCGATCTGGCAACGGACAATGATGCCCAACGCTTGCGACAGGCAGGCGCACCCGCCGTCCAGATTACCACCGGGCAGGCTTGCCACCTGGAAGCAGACATGGTGGCTCAGGCAATGGCACAGTTAGATTTAAACGCTCTGAATCTATTAGTTATTGAGAATGTGGGGAATCTGGTTTGTCCAGCCGCCTACGATCTGGGTGAAACGGTGCGAGTGGTGCTGCTATCGGTTACGGAAGGGGAGGATAAACCGCTTAAATATCCCACCATGTTTAGCACTGCCGATATTGTCATGATTAACAAAGTTGATCTGGCTGAAGCGGTTGGCTTTAACCGGGAGTTGGCATTAGCAAACATCCGCAAAGTCGCGCCCCAAGCCCAAATTTTTGAGCTATCGGCTCGGACTGGGCAAGGCATGGAAGCCTGGTACACCTATTTAGGTAGTGCAATTCAGCCGACGATCGAGGTTTAAAGTATGTTACAACCTGCTCTGCTTTTCCCCTCTGATCTCCACCCCCACCGCATGAGAGTTCAGGTGCAAGGAGTGGTACAAGGAGTCGGGTTTCGTCCGTTTGTGTATACCCTGGCAACTACCTTAGGGCTAACGGGTTGGGTCAACAATTCGCCCCAGGGAGTGACCCTGGAAGTCGAAGGCACACCTCCACAACTAGCCACATTCCTAGAACAACTCCAACGAGATAAACCAGTTCATGCCGATCTGCAATCAATCACGATCGCTTGGCTAACGGCGATCGGGGAGCCGCAGTTTGAAATTCGTCCGTCTGAAACGAGCAATGCCATAGGGAAATCGACTAGCATTCTGCCCGATCTGGCAACCTGTCCTGACTGTTTGCGGGAGGTCTTTGATCCGGCAAATCGCCGCTATCGCTATCCCTTTACCAACTGTACCCACTGTGGGCCCCGCTTCAGTATTCTGCGATCGTTGCCCTACGATCGTCCGAATACGACAATGGATCAATTCCAGATGTGTCCAGAGTGTCAGTTAGAATACGAAAATCCTGGTGATCGTCGCTTCCATGCTCAACCAAATGCCTGCCCTCATTGTGGTCCACAGTTGACCCTCTGGGATCGGCATGGAGGCGTATTAGCCACTCACGATGCCGCTTTACTCGCTACGGCTGAAGCAATTCGTCAGGGACAGATTATTGCGCTTAAAGGGTTGGGTGGGTTCCATCTTGTCGTAGATGCCCGAAATGAATCGGCAGTACAAACGCTACGACAACGCAAACATCGACCCCATAAGCCATTAGCCGTCATGTATCCCAATCTAAAGTGCCTTCAGCCCCATTGTCACCTCTCGACAGTGGCAATCCAACTGTTGCAATCACCAGCAGCCCCGATCGTCCTGCTGTCACAAATTGCCTGTGATGCAGATAGCCGTTCCGCGATCGCCCCATCCGTTGCCCCTAATAATCCCTATCTCGGGGTAATGTTACCCTACACACCATTACATCACCTGTTATTAGCTGAACTGGGATTTCCGATCGTCGCCACCAGTGGCAACTTAGCCCATGAACCAATTTGTATTGATCAGCAAACTGCGTTACAACAACTTGGTGCTATTGCTGATTTATGTCTCATTCACGATCGCCCCATTGCTCGTCCTGTCGATGATTCCATTGTGCGAGTTATTCAAGATCAACCTGTGGTGTTACGACGAGCCAGAGGCTATGCTCCCTTACCATTGCAAGTAACGCTGCCCCATTCTTCCCCAGCGGCGGCTACGATTTTGGCAGTGGGGGGACATCTGAAGAACACCGTGGCACTGGGCTTCAATCAACAGATTTTTCTCAGCCAACATTTAGGTGATCTGGACAATCCTGCTACGATCGCCCGATTTCAGGAAGCCATCACCCATCTCCTGAGTCTGTATGAAACGCAACCAACGGCGATCGCCTGTGATGCTCATCCCGACTATTACTCGCACCAATTTGCAGAGTCCTTTAGTCAAACCAGGAACGCTACCCTGATCCCGATTCAACATCACTACGCCCATGTCCTGTCCTGCATGGCAGATAACCACATCAATACTCCTGTCTTAGGCGTAGCTTGGGATGGCACAGGGTATGGGCTGGACGGCACGATTTGGGGCGGCGAGTGGTTGTATGTTCCTGCCGAACCCCAGACGGCTCCTGGCTTCCAGCGGCTTGCCCACCTCCGACCATTTCCGTTACCCGGTGGGGATCAGGCAATTAAAGAACCCCGGCGATCGGCGTTAGGGCTACTGTATGCCTGCTTGGGAGACAGCGCATTTGAGCAACTTGATCTGCCCTCTCTACAGTCCTTTACTACCTCAGAGTTAAAGGTGCTGCACTCCATGTTAGGACAGCAATTCAATACCCCTATGACCTCCAGTATGGGACGCTTATTTGATGCGATCGCCTCTTTATTGGATTTATGCCATCGTGCCAGTTTTGAGGGGCAAGCAGCGATGCAACTAGAGTTTGCAGCAGATACAGTTCTGAGCGATCGCCGTTATCCCTATACCTGGCTGACTCCACCCGACTCAGCCTTCGTGTTGGACTGGCAGCCACTGGTACTCGCGCTGCTTCAGGATTGGCGCGATCGGGTACCAACTAACCTGATTGCCGCAACCTGCCAAAACACATGCATCGATGCCTTAGTCACGCTGGCTGAGAAAGTCCAGATCAAGCAGATCGCCCTGACTGGAGGTTGCTTCCAAAATCGTGATTTATTAGAACGAGCCATCGATCGCTTAACTCGCACTGGATTTTCCCCCATCTGGCATCACCATATTCCGACTAACGACGGTGGCATTGCCGTTGGACAAGTCCTGGGAGCCTTACGTCAACTGCATTACAAAGATATTTAGGAGAACCATAATTATGTGCCTTGCAGTCCCCGGCAAAATTGTCAGTATTGTTGACCAAATCGATAGTGATTCTGATGCAACCCTATGGCGGACTGGCAAAGTGAGTTTTGGTGGCATTCTCAAAGAAGTCAGTTTAGCCTACGTGCCCGAAGCGCAGATTGGAGATTATGTGATTGTGCATGTCGGGTTTGCCCTTAGCATTGTTGATCAACAGGAAGCCGAACAAACACTGCATTATCTGGCTCAGATTCAGCTTGGTTAGCCCTCACAATCACCCAGGATGCTCATGCCTCCATAACGACTGAAATCGTTCCATTAGAGCGAACAATGAGTCGATTAAAATTTATTTCCTTCGTAACTAAATGTGTTATTTGGTTGCGATCGCTTCATCCTCCTAAGATCCTCACATTTGCGATTTAGTTTCAATCTAGGCGCTAATTTGGTCAATGCACCTGCTCCACTTCATGGATTAACAACAGGTTTTCAGCTAGCTACTTTTGCGGACCCTGTGATTCATTGCATAACAACGTGTAGTACATCACTAATGAAATTAACTAAATCCCTAAATTCTTCCTGCCACCTAGCATTATGAGGATTCACCCATGCGTCCTACTCATTTTTTAACTGTAGATGGTAATGAAGCCGTCGCTCGGATTGCCTATCGCTTGAGTGAAGTGATCGCCATTTATCCCATTACCCCTGCCTCTCCAATGGGCGAATGGGCAGATGCCTGGTCATCCGCGAAACAAACCAATTTGTGGGGTACCGTACCCTCGATCGTGGAAATGCAAAGTGAAAGTGGTGCGGCTGGTACTGTTCACGGAGCCTTACAAGCGGGGTCACTCACGACAACATTTACGGCATCCCAAGGCTTATTATTAATGATCCCCAATCTGTATAAGATTGCTGGAGAGCTAACGTCAGCCGTGATTCATATTGCTGCTCGATCGCTAGCCGCCCAAGCGCTGTCCATCTTCGGGGATCACAGCGATATTATGGCAGTTCGTGCGACTGGATGCGCGTTATTATGCTCTGCTTCAGTGCAGGAAGCGCAGGACTTTGCTGCGATCGCTACGCGTGCCACCTTAGAATCGCGTCTGCCATTTCTACATTTCTTTGATGGCTTTCGCACGTCCCATGAAATTCAAAAACTCGCCCTGTTAGAGGACGAAGATCTGGAACGCTTCATTCCCCATCAGTCAATCCTGGCACATCGATCGCGGGCACTCACTCCTGACCATCCGGTGATTCGGGGAACGGCTCAAAATCCCGATGTTTATTTCCAGGGACGGGAAACAGTCAACCGTTACTACAATGCCTGTCCAGATATGGTGCAACAGGCAATGGATGAGTTTGCTGAGTTGACCGGACGGCATTACAAACTCTATGAATATCACGGTGATCCCGAAGCCGATCGCGTGATCATTTTGATGGGATCAGGGTGTGAAACGGCTCACGAAACGGTGGATTATCTCCAGGCTCAGGGAGAAAAAATTGGCATTCTAAAAGTGCGGCTCTACCGTCCGTTCGACAATATTCGCTTAGTCAAATCACTCCCAGCTAGTGTCAAACGCATTGCCGTCCTCGATCGCTGCAAAGAACCGGGCAGTGCTGGCGAACCATTATATTTAGATGTGGTCAATGCCCTGGTGGAAACGGAGCATTTCCCAACGTTACCGAAAATAGTGGGTGGACGCTACGGCTTATCTTCTAAAGAGTTTACCCCCGCAATGGTGAAAGCCGTTTTTGATCATCTCCAACAGGATAACCCGCGTAATCACTTCACGGTTGGCATTACCGATGATGTCACGTTCACCTCATTAGAGGTTGATCCCAACTTTTCAACGGAATCCGATCGGGTTGTTCGTGCCATCTTTTATGGACTCGGTTCTGATGGCACTGTGGGAGCCAATAAAAACTCGATCAAAATTATTGGCGAAGACACAGATAACTATGCTCAGGGCTACTTCGTTTATGATTCTAAGAAATCGGGTTCTGTTACTGTATCGCACCTACGATTTGGTGCCGAACCCATTCGTTCTACTTACTTAATTAGCAGTGCCAATTTTGTCGCCTGCCATCAATGGGAGTTTGTGGAAAAGTTCGATTTATTAGGCGCTGCCCAACCCGGAGCCGTCTTCCTGCTCAACAGCCCCTTTGCTCCCACCGAAACCTGGATTCAGTTACCCGCTAGCTTGAAGCGGCAGATCAGCGAAAAATCGCTTCAGGTCTATGTGATTAATGCCTCTCAGGTTGCCCGTGCAGCCGGGATGGGCGGACATATCAATACCGTCATGCAAGTCTGCTTCTTTGCGATCGCGGGAGTTTTACCCCGAGAGCAAGCGATCGAGCAAATTAAACAATCGATTCGCAAAACCTACAGTAAGAAAGGTGAAGCGGTAGTGCAAATGAATCTCAAAGCGATCGATCAAACGCTAGAGAACTTGCATCCAATTGATTACAGCCAACAACCACTAGAGACGAGTAATGGCAATGGTCATCACGTACCGATGTCTGATGCGGCTCCAGCTTTTGTGCGTGAGGTTCTGGGTAAAATGCTGGCTCGTCAAGGCGATGCCATTCCTGTGAGTGCGCTCCCGATCGATGGCACCTATCCCAGTGGCACGTCTAAATGGGAAAAACGCAACATTGCCCAAGACATTCCGGTGTGGGATCCCAATGTTTGTGTGCAGTGCGGCAAATGTGTCATGGTTTGTCCCCATGCCGTGATCCGCTCTAAGGTTTATGAACCGACTCACTTGGAAACTGCCCCCACCACTTTTAAGAGTGCTGATGCCAAAGATCACGCCTGGACAGACTTGAAATTCACCATTCAAGTAGCGGCGGAAGATTGCACCGGTTGCGCGTTATGTGTCGATGTTTGTCCGGCTAAGAATCGGGCAGAACCGCGCAAGAAAGCGATCAATATGTCCCCCCAATTCCCCCTCCGGGAGCAGGAACGGGTGAACTGGGACTTCTTCCTGAATTTACCGAATCCCGATCGCGCTCACCTGAATTTGCATAAAATTGCCCAGCAACAAATGCAAGAACCATTATTTGAGTTCTCGGGAGCCTGTGGTGGTTGTGGTGAAACACCTTATCTAAAACTGGTAACGCAGTTATTTGGCGATCGCATGTTAGTTGCCAATGCCACCGGATGTTCTTCCATTTATGGCGGTAACTTGCCGACTACGCCCTGGACTCATAACGCGGAAGGTCGCGGCCCTGCCTGGTCGAACTCCTTGTTTGAAGATAACGCCGAATTTGGCTTAGGCTTCCGGGTTGCCATTGACAAACATACGGAATATGCAAAGGAGTTGTTGCAAGAATTCGCGATCGCGACGAACGATGGTTCTCACATTCCCATAGAACTGGTCACCGCTATCCTTGAAGCTGACCAAATCGATGAAGCCGAAATTACCGCCCAACGCGATCGAGTGGCGCAACTGAAACAGTGTTTAGAGCAGTGGCTCACCATCTGTCAAAGCGATGCGGCAAGCTCACAAACATTCACGAACAAACTGCAAACGCTCCACTCCTTAGCTGATTACTTAGTCAAGAAGAGTGTCTGGATTATTGGAGGTGATGGCTGGGCCTATGACATTGGTTACGGTGGCTTGGATCATGTAATTGCCAGTGGTCGCAACGTTAACATTCTGGTGCTTGATACAGAGGTCTATTCCAACACTGGTGGGCAAATGTCTAAAGCGACCCCCCGAGGGGCAGTTGCCAAATTTGCCGCTGGCGGTAAACCCGCTCCCAAAAAAGATCTGGGACTGATGGCAATGACCTACGGCAATGTCTATGTGGCAAGTGTCGCCATGGGGGCACGCGATGAACACACCCTGAGGGTATTTCTGGAAGCGGAATCCTATCCTGGCCCATCGCTGATTATTGCCTACTCTCATTGCATTGCCCATGGGATTAATATGGCAAGTGGAATGCAACAACAAAAAGCTGCCGTTGAGTCGGGTCGCTGGTTGCTCTACCGCTATGATCCCAGACGGACAGAACAAGGTGAGAACCCCTTACTCCTCGATTCTCGATCGCCTAAGATGTCGGTTGAACAAGCGATGTATAGCGAAAATCGCTTCAAGATGTTGACCTTGAGTAAACCAGGAGCCGCGAAACAATTGGCTCAACAGGCACAGGCAGATGTGAATACACGCTGGCAGATGTATCAATACTTAGCCGCGCAGCAGATGGCATCTCCCTCATCCCAGCCCCATCATCCAGCGCAGCAGATGGCATCCTACTCTCCCCATCCCCACAATGGTCATCAGACCCAGCAGAAGCCATCCCATTCGCCCCAGTCCCACAGCTAACCCAGTCATGTGAAGGAGTCGTGATCATGGATTTAAGCACAACCTATATGGGATTAGCGCTGCGATCGCCACTGGTGGTTGGTGCGGCTGCTCCCTTAACCGAACACATCGATCAAATTAAGCAGATGGAAGATGCAGGCGCGGGGGCTGTAGTCTTGCACTCCATGTTTGAGGAGCAAATTCATCAGGATCAGTTAGATCTGCACCACCATTTGCAATACGGCACTCACAGTTTTGCCGAAGCGCTCACCTATTTTCCAGAACCCGATATTTTCCACGTTGGGCCGGAGAGCTATCTGAACCACATTCAGCAAGCCAAAGAAATGGTTGATATTCCCATTATTGCCAGCTTGAATGGGTCTACTCCCGGCGGTTGGATAGAGTATGCCCGTCAGATTGAACAAGCCGGAGCAGATGCCCTGGAACTGAATATTTACAACATCCCCACCAGCCTGGAACTGACTAGCGCTGATATTGAGCAAGAATACCTGGCAATCGTTGCCGCAGTTAAAACGGCGGTCAATATTCCGATCGCGGTCAAAATCAGCCCCTACTTCACAAGTATGGCGAACATGGCCCAACGCTTGACCTTAGCCGGGGCACATGCGCTAGTGTTGTTCAATCGCTTCTATCAACCCGATATTGATATCGAATCCCTGGAAGTGCATCCCAACGTCCTACTCAGTACCCCCCAGGAGTTACGCTTACCGATGCGATGGATTGCCATTTTGTATGGACGCATCTTTGCAGATCTGGCGGCAACTGGAGGAGTTCACCACGGCACTGATGTCGTGCGGTTATTAATGGCAGGGGCGCAAATTACCATGCTGGTCAGTGTGTTACTCCGTCATGGGATTGACCACTTACAAGACATTGAACGAGAACTGCGCCATTGGTTGGAGGAACATGATTACAGTTCCGTTCGCCAACTTCAAGGCTGTATGTGCCAATTGAATTGTCCCAATCCCACTGAGTTTGAGCGATCGCAATATATGAAAGCGATGCAAACCTATCGACCGGCGATCGATCCCATCTATCACCATTAGTGTGAGGATAATTTTCAGGTAGGAGTGAATCTGAATTGCTCCTACCAAATGTAACGAATTTGCGTTCCGTTCCAGGGGGTACGGTAGCCTAGACATCATGCACCCTATCGCGTCATATATCGCTCGGAATAAGTTATGAAGTTTGTTGACGAATACCGGGATGCCGATCGAGTTCACCAGGTTGCCAGCGCGATCGCAGCGATCACGACTCGTCCCTGGACAATCATGGAAATCTGTGGTGGACAAACCCATAGTATTGTCAAATTTGGCTTGGATACTTTATTGCCAGAAGGCATTACTCTGATTCATGGGCCTGGCTGTCCGGTCTGCGTTACTTCGGCTGAGGTCATTGATACTGCGATCGCTCTAGCTACCCTACCAGAAGTCATTTTTTGTTCGTTTGGTGACATGCTGCGGGTGCCGGGATCTGTCAACACCGCATTACCCAACCTCCTCAGTGTCAAAGCGGCTGGAGGCGATGTCCGGATTGTTTACTCGCCTTTAGATGCGCTAAAAATTGCCCAGCATCACCCAGACAAACAGGTGGTTTTTTTCGCCGTTGGGTTTGAAACGACCGCTCCAGCAACGGCAATGGCAGTGTTTCAAGCTCACCAACAAGGTCTAGAGAACTTTTCCCTGCTGGTATCGCATGTCCTCGTCCCTCCAGCGATGGAAGCGATTTTGTCCTCGCCCAATTGCCAGGTTCAGGGATTCCTGGCCGCCGGACATGTCTGTACTGTCATGGGGTATCACGAATATATTGCGATCGCGCCTAAATATCATGTCCCGATCGTCGTCACAGGCTTTGAACCACTCGATGTTTTACAAGGGATTTATCTGTGTATTCAGCAGTTAGAATCTGGACGCGCTGAGGTCGAAAATCAATATGTGCGATCGGTGCGAAAACAGGGGAATGAAACGGCTCAACATTTAATTCAAACTGTGTTTGAAGTTGTGCCACAACAATGGCGTGGCATTGGCACTATTGCCCAGAGTGGCTTGGGGCTACGACCACCCTACCATCACTTTGATGCCAGCCAGCGCTTCGCCTTACACCTTGCCCCTGTCCCGCCTGCGCCTCCCTCCGACTGTATCAGTGGTTTAATTCTGCAAGGCATTCACAAACCCTATGATTGTCCTGCCTTTGGGACTCGCTGTACACCGGAACATCCTTTAGGAGCGCCAATGGTGTCCTCGGAAGGGGCTTGTGCTGCCTACTATCGTTATCGTCAAGCAGCCACGACAGTCAGTGTTTCTTGAGCAATTGGTTTTAACATGAATTTAACTCAAGATTTTGCCTTGTCCTGCCCCATCCCCATCCAACAGTATCCTCAAGTGTTACTTGCCCACGGGGGCGGTGGACGCTTAATGCACCAATTGATCGAGCAGATGTTTTTGCCGATCTTTGGCGCACCCGATCGCATTCAACATGATGCCGCCACCTTACAGCTATCCGGTAGTAAAATTGCCTTCACCACCGATTCCTATGTGGTACGACCGTTGTGTTTCCCTGGGGGTGACATTGGCTCCTTAGCCGTTCATGGTACGGTGAATGATCTGGCAATGGCAGGCGCTCGTCCTCTCTATCTCAGCCTGGGACTGATTCTGGAAGAAGGCTTACCGATGACCACCCTATGGCAGATCGTGCAATCGATTCAACAGGCGGCGATTAATGCCAACGTTCAAATTGTCACGGGTGATACGAAGGTCGTCGATCGCGGTAAAGGCGATGGTATTTTCATTAATACGGCGGGAGTAGGGGTGATTGAGCATCCCTGGACGATCGCTCCCCTATCCGTACAACCGGGTGATGTGATTTTACTTAACGGTGATATTGGCAGACATGGCATTGCGATTATGGCAGTGCGGGAAGGATTAGAGTTTGAAACTACGATCGCCAGTGATTCTGCACCAGTGGCAGACTTAGTGCTAGAACTGTTGCAAGCAGGAATCGAAATTCACTGCCTGCGGGATTTAACCCGTGGTGGTTTAGCCAGTACATTAAATGAGATTGCGGCGGCCGCCCAAGTTACCATTCGCATTACCGAAAGCCAAATTCCCGTCAATGAAGAAGTTCGGGGAGCCTGTGAAATTCTGGGACTTGATCCGCTCTACATTGCCAACGAGGGACGCTTTATTGCGATCGTTCCTGCCGCCGATGCCGATCGAGCTTTGACCGTTATGCACACCTATCAACACCGTACTGCCAGTGATCATTCGGCATGTCTAATTGGTCATGTCACTGAGCGATCGTCGCCTCAAACTTTTGGGAGCAACCCTGGGCAGGTACTGCTTCAGAGCCAAATAGGGGCAGTTCGTCTGATTGACATGTTAAGTGGCGAACAATTACCACGAATCTGTTAGTCACTTTGGGATAGCGGTAGGCACACTGTGCAAGTAGTCCCCACTCCAACCTGACTTTCGATCGTAATCTCACCGTGATGTAAATCTACCGCGCGTTTGATAATTGCCAGACCTAAACCATTCCCGGCTGTCGTCCCCACATTCTCGCCCCGGTGGAAAGGATTAAACAAGTAGGGTAGGTCAGCTTCAGGAATACCAATGCCCTGATCTTGAATGGTCAACATCACCTGATGGCTAGAACAACTAAGCTTTAATGTAATTGAACAATGGGAATGGGAATACTTAATTGCATTGGACAGGAGATTCTCTAAAATCTGCCGTAATAGTTTCTCATCTACCTCGGCTAATACTTCCAACTCATGACAAATGAAGTGAATGGGGTGTTCGGTGGTACTCGCCTGCAAATCATCGACCAAATTGTGGCAAAACTTGACAACATCGATCGGCATCGGAGTAAACGGAATCTTGCCCACTTCGGCTTTACTTAGGGTCAACACATCATCTAATAGTTGGGTCAAATGTTGTACGGCCGATCGAATCCGCTGATAATGCTTTTGTTTCTTGTCTTCAGACCAGCGCTCACCGGAATATTCTAATAACTCTGCCGATCCTAAAATCGTTGTCAGTGGAGTGCGGAATTCATGGGATGTGTTGGTGATAAAGCGTGATTTCAGTTCATTCAATTCCTTTTCTTGTTCTAACGCTTGCAGGATCTTCGCTTCAGTTTGTTTTCGCACTGTAATATCTGTAGAAATTCCACCCACAGCATAGGGAACACCCGTCGCATCTAGGAGGGGAAACTTGACTGAAAGATATGTGTGTATCCCATCAGCTTGTTGCAAGGTTTCCTCAAATTCTAAGCTTGTCCGAGCTTCCAGAACTTTGAGATCATTCTGCCAGAAGGTATCAGCGATTTCTGGAGGAAATAATTCATGATGGGTTTTACCCACAATATTAATCTGGGATAATCCCAACAGTTCTTGCAAGCGCCGATTCATTAATAAATGGCGACCTTGCGTATCCTTAAGATAGATCATCGTTTGAGCATGATCTAAAATGGCTTGGAGACGGGCTTCACTTTGTCGTTGAGCGGCTTCTGATGTCGCCAATTCCTCTGTCAGTTTCTTCCGGCGGACGATCTCCGATTGCAGATAAGCATTGGCATTTTCAAGTTCTTCGGTACGCTCCTGAATCCGAGTTTCCAGTTCATCCCGCGATCGCAATAATTCCGCTTCAAATCGTTTGCGATCACTGATATTGCGACAGATGCAGGTTAACCCACCATCTTCCAAGCGCGTCAACGCCATCTCTTGAAAAATCGGTCTACCACTCTGGTGCCTACCAACTGCCTCGCCCTGCCAATAGCCTTGGTGAGTTAAGGCAGGGAGGATCTCTTGCTCAAATCGATGGACTTCGCTAGTTTCGTATAGTTCTTGCCAATTCTTACCAATCAATTCCGCCGCATTTTGATAACCAAATAATTGCACATGCGCTTGATTTAAATAGGTGTAGCACCCCAATTGATCAAGAATCGCGATGCCGTCAATTGAGGTTTCGATCGCCGTAAGTTGCCGCTTTAATAACTCTTCTGCCTGCTTACTGGCGGTAATATCGACTGCCGCATTCAGTAAACACGGTCGATTATCCAATTCAATCAAATGAGAGGACAATAGCATCTTGCGAACTTGCCCATCCTTCACTCTGGAGTGCATCAGCATGCCTCGCACCGATCCCTGTTCCCGTAATGTCTCTAGAAACTGGGCTTTCTCAACCTCAGAATCCCAAAACTCTAATTGGGTCGAGGTACACCCGATCGCTTCACTGCGACTGTAACCTGTACTATCCATCCAACTGGCATTGACATCCAGATGTTGTCCATCTGGGAAAGTCGTGATACTGAGGGGAACTGGGCTGCAATGGAACGCCGTTGCAAATCGTTGTTGCGATGCCTGTAAATCGGCTTCTGCTTGTTTTCGTTGGGTGACATCCAACACTAAAGACAACACCGAAATTAAATTACCAAATTCATCAAACAACGCCGAGTTATACCATTCACAATAAATAATTGATTGATGTTTTGTATAGTTACGACTGCAATGAACCCCGTGGGGCTGACTACCATCTTTTAAGTGGGCGATCTCTTGCTGAACACTCGCCTGATCATCGACATAGGTGAAGGGAAACTCGTCTGAATTCAGCCCAATCACCTCCTGATCTGTCCAGCCAAATAGGCGTTCTGCCTGTGCCGACCAGCTTCTAATCCGAAAGTTACTATCCCACTCAATCACGGCTAGAGGGGAATTATTAATTAAACAAGCCAACTCTTGATACGCCTTTTGCAAGGCAATCGTGCGCTCTTGGACTCGTTGTTCTAATTCATCATGCGATCGCTGGAGGGCTTCTTCCGCCAGCTTCCGTGAGGTAATATCCCGCGCTACGGTATAGACTAATGATTCCTCGGGAACTCGCACAGCCTTCCATGACAGCCACTTATAAGCCCCTTCCTTACAACGACACCGGATTTCAAAAAAGCCGATCGTTGCCCCCTTCGCTAACCGTTGCATCTGGCATAAAACATCCTGGCGATCGTCGGGATGAATCAAATCCAGCCATGACAAAGCTAGAAATTCCTCAATCCCATAGCCCAAAATTAATGTCACCGCCGGATTCACCTGTCGGAACTGCCAGTTCAAATTCGCAATCCCTAAAATATCGAGCGGTAGTTGAAAGAACCGATCGCGTTCTTCTTCAAGTTTTTTGCGATCGGTAATATCCAGCAATACGCCATCCCAAACGATACTGCCATCGGCAAGCCGCGTTGGTTTAGCCATCCCTTCAACCCACTTCAGTTGCCCAGAGGGTGGAAGAATTCGCCACTGCATATTCCAGGGTTGTAAACTTTCACCAGAGCACTGAAGAGAAAGGGCTAAAGCAGACTGATCTTCAGCATAGGTCATATCCCATAGCACATGAGCCTCCTTTTGTATGACCTCCGGTGCCACCTCGTAGATAGATAAACACTTATAGCCAACAAACGGAAAACAATCTGAACCATCAGGGTAACGAACATACTGATAAATCATCCCCGGTATATTACTCACCATCCGCCGGAAATGTTCTTCAGGCATCGAGGCTAGCTGCGATACTGGTTCAATTACGCTTTCACTAGATGTTGTCATAGCAATTTACTCACTGCAATTCAGCAGATAAGGATGCTGATTGATCTTCAGCACCATAAAATAGACCGCCGGGTAAATCAATGCGAACCATCGTTTGCTGATAGGGCACACTACGGATCGAAAACTTGCCGCCATAGAGTTCAACCGTCCGTTTGGCGATCGCCAGTCCCAATCCACATCCCCTTTGCTCAAACGATCGTCGATCAAATTGCTTTAACGCATCAATTTCAGCAATCTGTTGCTCCGTCATGCCTCGCCCAGTGTTGGCAACTACCAGATCAAACGAATGCTCACTCGGACAGCCAACAATTCGCACTGGAGTACCATGTTTAGAGAATTTGAAGGCATTACTGACAATTTCCTGGATGACTTTGCGTAGATCAAATTCCGATAAACGGACAATGCCCTCCCGCACTTCTATCTGTAAATCGGCTCTTCTACCCGCCTCCTGGGCAACCTGTAAGGCAACTTCAATAATCACATCTTGGGTGAGACTCCGACTCCGAGTTTGGCGAAAGACTTTTACCTGCTCTGGATCTCGGCAGACTGACTCCAAACTGACATAAATCAAGAAGTTTTGGGCAATTCGATGCAGTGATTTACTGGCATCCTGAATCATGCGGGCAATTTCCAAACTTTCCATCGGCTCAATTTCATCCTGTTCCTCAATCAAAAACTGAGTCATGCCCAAGATGTCATTCAGGGGTACCATCAGTTCACGCGGGAGCGCAAAGACAATTTCGTTACACAAGCGATTCAGTTTCATTTGAGTTTGCTGCGCGATCACAGACTGCTTGGCAAACTGCATTGATACCGCTTTTAATAGTTCATCAACGGTAAAGGGTTTAGTTAAATAATCATTAGCGCCTTGTTCCATGCCCTGTCGCATATACACGCGATCGGCTTTTGCAGTCAGGAAAATTACTGGAATCATCTGAGTCGCACGATCTTGGCGAAGCGATTGCAGCACACCATAGCCATCTAGCTCTGGCATCATAATGTCGCACAAAATCAGGTTAGGCATTTCTCGTTGAGCCAGTTGAACGCCCGATCGCCCATCTGCTGCTGTAAACACCTCAAACCCTTCAAGCTCCAGCACTTCTTGAAGATTTTCTCGAATCGTCAATTCGTCTTCAATCACCAAAATTTTTTCCATGGTTTTGATGCCCCTATTAAATAATGGCTGGTTAGTAGCCAATTTGAACTAATTGAACACCCATGCCTAAACTGTTCTTGTTTTATGTAGAGGTTCTTACCCTTCATCATGGCGGATCATTTAGCAAAACCCCATCCTGACAAACCGGGAACTCAGTCATTCCGTAGTTTGAGTAAAACCACTGCCATAACTTTCGGCAAACACCGAATTTTGGTTCAGCCAAGTTAACTACTTTTTAAGCTCTCCTGCTTCGCGATCGCGTTAGCGGATCAGTTAGCCGATCGAGTTGAGAAACACTCACTACTTAATCTAGGTATCAGTACGCAATTTCATCTCCGTATTGCTCAGAAAGTATACGGACAGCAGAATTAAATTAAAATTTGTCAAATGCTCTGATGGCAGGTAAACAAACAATCAGCCACAATAACAAGTGAGCCTGCTTAATAGGTTGTTTGTTGAACGGCTAGTGATTCAGGCTTATGTCCATTCAGGCAATAGGGTGGATCCTTTACTCGGCGGTAAGGTGTTTAGTGCAATCAACTGTGACCAAGCTAAACCCTTACCCTTTATAGGGTGTTGGTCATTGATAGTCATCACCAAACATGCAATCACAGGGCTTTGTGAAGCAGAGTTCTCACGGATATCTGGTCACAATCCCGAGCGAATCGCTCTATGACTGAATGTTTGGCTCATCAATGGTTTAAGAGTTTGAACCGTTGGAGTAATTGCGTGTTTTCTGGAGTCAGTAGTTCTTGAAGATTCGCAATTTCGTTGAGCAACTGAATTTCACGGGCACACTCTTTCTGGAGAATTTCCAGGTATTGCTCACGCTCAGTTTCAGACTTAGCTTGTCTCAGCAAATGAATTGCCATGTTGATGCTGGAAAGTGGATCTCGCAAATCTCGGGATAGTTTCTGGAGTAGTTCAGTCTTAAGGGATTCAAGTTGCTGGCTAGCTTGCAGCTTTTGTTGATGTTGGAGGGACTCTTGTTTCAGTTGTCGGGTTCGTTGTCGCTCGTCTATATATTTCTGGGTCAACCGCGTTTGGCGCTCCAGGCGGCTAGAGATTGCCCCCAGCAATTCTTCTGCCGTAAAAGGTTTGGTCAAGTAATCATCTGCTCCCAAATTCATCCCCTGGCGCTGGTCGGCTCGGCTCGCTTTAGCAGTGAGAAAAATGATTGGAATCATTTCGGTCACAGCATCCTGACGCAACGCTGCCAGCACTCCATAGCCATCTAACTCGGGCATCATTATGTCGCACAGAATCAGGTCAGGGACTTGCGATCGCGCCAATTGAACGCCGATCGCCCCATTATCAGCAGTGATGACCTCAAATCCGTAGGCTTCCAACACCTCCTGGGTGTTTTCTTGAATCGTAACTTCATCTTCAATAACGAGGATTTGTGTCATAGCCGTGTTTTCCCTGCTAATTACCCCTTCCTAAATAACTGTCCAAGCGCTGATGAGGAAGAACTACCGTTAGGTTGCCCAAAAGAAAATTCAATGTATCGTTAATTTATATTTGCAAATCAAAAGAAAAATGGTTAAATACCCCGTTTAATTTATTGTCGATTAGAGCTTTACCCTAGCAATTTAGGGATGCACAATGGGAAAACTAAGCAAAATAAAATAACCTTTGCTAACCCTACCCTCTGGAATAGCAACCAATAGATAACCAACCACTGGTTCTTACCCAATTACGTTAAGAAAAGATTTATAACCAAAACAAGCATGAATGAATGAGCAGAAATACTCACTTAATTTAATCAGTATCTAAACTGATTCAAATCACATTATATCTTCGGATATAGCCGTTAATTGCCCAATCAGTACCATGCCACTGTTTCTCAGCCTCTTGGAGTCAGCCTGATGTCGAGCCAACCATCTATTTTGGTGATTGATGACGAACCCAACAACTTTGATGTGATCGAAATGTTGTTGTTGCGAGATGGTTACAATTTGGACTATGCCACCAGCGGGTTAGAGGCATTAAAATACCTTGATGCTTACTTACCCTCGGTCATCTTATTAGACGTAATGATGCCCGATATCAATGGGATTGAGCTATGCCAACAAATTAAAGCCCATCCAGTCTGGCAACCAATTCCTGTCATTATGGTAACGGCTCTGAACTCCAAAGAGGATTTAGCGCGATGTTTAGACGCTGGTGCAGATGATTTTGTCAGTAAGCCAGTCAATGGTACAGAGTTGCGAGCCAGAGTACGTTCGATGTTACGAATCAAGCAACAGCATGATGCTTTACAAGCGACATTACAATTACGGGAAGATATGTCAAATATGATTGTGCATGATCTGCGCAATCCCTTAAGTAGCATTTTATTAGCTGGCACTGTGCTGCAATTAATGCATTTACCAGAGAAGCCACAACGCAAGTTAGACCAAATTATGGTCGCGGGGCAGCAACTTCAATCCCTAATTGATAGTTTGTTAGTGATAGCCAAACTAGAGGCAGGCAAACTCCTCTTACATCGGACTGAAGTTGATCTCTGTGAAATTGGTACAGCCGCACTTTTTGATTTTGAAGCGATCGCCGCCCAGAAACGTATCCAACTGAACAGTCAACTTCCAGAACCGGGAGAAAGCGTCTGGGTTGATGCGTCTTTATTGCGCCGCGTGCTGGATAATCTACTATCTAATGCGATTAAATTTTCACCCTGTGGGAGTCAAGTCAGGCTGCAAATTGATTATCTGGCTGAAGGACATGCCAAAATTCAGGTAGCTGATTCAGGCAGTGGAATTAGCCCGGAACTGCGTCAGTGTATTTTTGAGAAGTATGAGGTGGGTCGGTTTCTCCAGGATGTTTCCCAAACTGGGTTAGGACTGGCATTTTGCAAAATGGCAATTACTGCCCATGATGGCAGCATTACGGTGACTGAGAATCAGCCAAACGGGTCAATCTTCACCGTAGAAATTTGATAGTTTCAGCGTTACTATAAATGCTGTCCAACCTGAAGCACTGGTTACTTGAATATCGCCTCCGAGCTGCTCAACCAATGTTTTCACCAAAGCTAGACCTAAACCAGTTCCCCCCTGATTCCAGCGATCGCCACCGGGAATCCGATAAAAGCGATCGAAGATGAGAGGTAGTGAGTGGGCTGGGATTTCCGCCTGATTTCGCACGACGATCGTCAAGGTATTTTTCAGTGATCGAGGTGGTTCTGGAGTTAGAGAATGATTAGTAGCCTTGCTCGAAGGTACGCTACTTTCATTTGAGATGATTTCCAGAAAAATATTACCACCGGGAGGAGTATATTTACAGGCATTGTTGAGTAGTTCTGTTAATATACGCTCAAAGCTACGAACACTAATTAATCCGGATGCAAGATGAGGGTCTAAAATCACACCTAGCTGTTGTTGTCGCTGTTGGGTGCGCCCATAAAAAGGTTCCGTAAAAGCAGGAATCCATCGCTGAAAATCAAGTTTTTCTAACGACTGTTCATTCGAGCTGGCTTCTGCTCGTTGGAGATCCAGTAAATCATTCAGTAGTTCAACCTCGCGATCGCAGGCCTTATGGAGTAGGTTGAGATAAATTTGTTGTTTCTCAGTATCCTTGGCTAACTCCAACATTTGGATCGCCAGTTTGATATTTGCCAGGGGACTCCGCAACTCATGGGCGGCGGTATTGACAAATTCATCTTTCAGGAAATTAGCCTGCTGAAGTTCAGTAATTTTCTGTTGAAGCTGATTAATGTCCGCCTGCCGATTCAATCGGGTAGTAATTGCCTGCAATAACTCTGCTCGCGTAAATGGTTTTGTCAGATAATCATCTGCGCCCAATTCCATACCTTGCCGGAAATCTTGCCGTTCCGATCGCGCCGATAGAAAAATAAACGGGATCATTTTGGTGGTGACAGTTTGACGCAACCTTTGTAGAACATCAAATCCATCCATCTCCGGCATCATCACATCGCAAATAATTAAATCTGGCAAGTGAGATTGAGCTAACTGGACACCAACCTGACCATTTTCAGCTCCTATGGCTTGAAAGCCTTCAGCTCGTAAAAGTGCCAAGATATTTGCACGAACAATTGGTTCATCTTCAATCACTAAAATATGGGGTGTCGAAGGCGGCGCTGGCACAGGCAAAGATCTCCAGAGATGCGATCGTTGTACTGGCTATCCATCCCCAGCCAACGAATATCAGTGCTGAGATGAGCAGAGCAACCAGTATGGGAGTCCGTACCCTGATTTAACCAGGAGATTCCGCCCTTAAATTTACTTTGCAAAATCTTTAAAGTCTTAATCAGATTCCTCTCCCGGAACAACGGCTGACAGTACGATCTACTCAGCCGCCCGAATTTGCTGATTGGCACTGGTTTGGGCTTGCAACATCGCGGGTTTGAGAGCTTGTTGCCCTAATAAGGCACTTAGATACTGGTTGTTGAAACTATTCATGATTGTCGCAGGATAACGACCGACTTGCCAGGGGGTCGCATATTGAACTCCAGCTACCAGAGGCATTCGTAAGGGATCACGATCGACTTGCAGTTTAGCCGCCACCGATCGCCGGGAGGGCAGGGCAAATCCGGTACTCGTCCATTTCTCCATGCCCACTTTGCCAGTCAAATAGGCAATTAATGTCCAAGCGGCTTGTTTATGAAGAGATTGACGATTCATCACATAGGCAACGGTATACACCATTGTCCCCGGTTGGTTGTTCATCTGGGGCACTGCCGCCGTCGCAAAATCGAGAGATGGAAAAGTGTCTTTTAGAAAGGGAATTGCCCAATTTCCTTCCAGCACCATCGCCGCTTTCTCCTGACCAAACATTTCACTGCCGTTATTCGTGCCAACATCTAAGGGACGGGCAGAGGTGCGATCGCGCTGGTATTGTTCCAGAATTTGCTGAGGACCTTGCAGTGCCGCATCGCTAGCAAAGGTTGCATAGCCATTGTCATCCACTGCCTGACCGCCAAATGAGCGAATCGAGTACATCAATCGAGGTAATTCCGGCGTAATGCCCAAGCCATATTGTTCCGGTTTGCCGTCCTGGTTGCGATCGATCGTCAGTTGTTGAGCCGCCGTCAGCAAATCTGCCCAGGTTGTCGGGGGAGCAGTTAATCCCGCTGCCTGAAAGGCTTGTCGGTTATAGAACAGAGCCAGGGTCGAATAATCTTTCGGCAAACCATAAGTTTGGTTTTGATATTGAAACGGTTGTAGCAGGTTTTCCTCAATATCGTTCAGGTCAAACTCCGGCGTAATGTAGCGATCCAATGGCTCTAAAACATTCTGTGCCATTAAAAATGGTGCTTCTAAAGCATCCAGATAAAAGACATCAGGAGCGGCATCGCCAATCAATCGGGTTTTAATCACATCCATATATTGATCAGCAATCACCTCAAATTTGACTTTGATCGTAGGATAGCTGGCTTCAAAATCTTGCAAAACCTGTTGGAGTAATCGCTGTTCTGTAGGACTCGCACCCCAACCACTCAGTTTTAATGTAATGACCTGATCGGCGGCTACAGGAGGAGATGGTCGCCAGTGATGGCAGCCCCAGATCAGCAGCGGTAGAAGTAAGGCGATCAGGAAATAGGGAAGTCGGAATTTCGCCATAGAACGGATAAAAGTTCCATCAGAAGGAATTTGCTGGGCTAAAGTCCCTGGAACGTTCACCTTTAGATTACAACTCCCTGCTTAGGTTCATACTTGATCGTTTAACGATCGGGCTTAAAGTTAGTTCTATCTCTAGATTAGTCCGCACTTCACCGGGGTTTATTTCCTTCATGGGGATGATGCTTACGCTCTCGCCGCTGTTTATTCTCAGAAGAATTGCTTAACCAAGCATGATCTTGAGTGATGTAGATTATGAAACAAGCCTATATATATCTCTCTCAAGAATGTTTCTTTGGACAGGCTGATTTACCCTCTTTTCGGTAGCGAGGACAAGTAGTGGAGTTTGCATCTGTTGAAGCGATCGAGGATTCTACTCAAGTTTTACCTCTTCAGGCAGCTTTACCGCTCATGGAACCCTGTACCGATGGCGCCGTTACCCTCAGTGAGCCACCGCCAAAGCTAACTAAGGCAAGAATCCGCCCACTGACCACTACACTTAATACCTCTAAAGATAAAATCCGCACCAGCCTGGAAGCGTCTACATTCGATGGTGTCTTTGCCACCCTGTTCTCCAATGTTACTGGGGGCGTTCTACTGACTAATTTCCTGCTGAAGCTGGGCGCAAACCCTACGGAAATCGGCATGTTGATGTCGATTCCCATGCTGGCAAATCTGGTACAACCAATCGGAGCTTACTTTTCGGAGAAAACCACCAGTCGGCATCTCTACTGTCTCTGGATTTATGGGATTTCGCGATCGCTATGGTTGGGTTTAGTCATTGGCATCTTTTTCATCAGTTCACAGGATGCGGTGTCGTCGGTGTTGATCGGGCTAACTTTAGCAACGGCAGGACTGAGCTATTTTTTGGGAGCGTTAGGCAGTGCGCCCTGGCTGAGTTGGATGGCAGTCTTAGTGCCCCGGCAACTACGGGGACGCTATTTCGGTTTACGCAACAGTGCGGCGACCCTCACGAATCTGATCTCGGTGCCCTTGATGGGCTGGATGCTGTCCAAATGGTTTAGTGGCTCGATCGCAGGTTACGGGGTGATCTTGCTACTAGGGATTGTCGCCGGACTGGTGAGCCTCTGGTTTCAAAATTTTATGGTGGATGTGAATCCCCAGGCGGAACCTTTGGCAGTTATGCATCCCCACTCACCCGAAGCTCAACCTGTAAGCCTGCCGAGCGATCGCAAAACCCTGCTCCAAAGTATTCCCTTTAGCGAAATCTGGCAAAATTCTAACTTCCTCAAATTCCTGTTGTATTTCAACTTCTGGACATTCGCCGTTAACCTGAGTACGCCCTTTTTCAACCTGTATATGCTGGATAACCTGAATCTGGATATCAGTCAGGTGACGCTATACAACAGTTTGATGGCGGGGGCAAATCTGGCAACGTTGGTGTTATGGGGTAAACTCGCTGATCGCATTGGTAATCGTCCCATTTTGCTGGTAGTC
Organism: Pantanalinema rosaneae CENA516; assembly: GCF_050753385.1. Taxonomy (NCBI): domain Bacteria; kingdom Bacillati; phylum Cyanobacteriota; class Cyanophyceae; order Leptolyngbyales; family Leptolyngbyaceae; genus Pantanalinema; species Pantanalinema rosaneae. The sequence goes on along the minus strand of NZ_JBLZFZ010000032.1, from coordinate 7,441 downwards.
GGCATTGCCTTTGCGCTGACTCCTCTGCTGTGGCTGATTACGGATGCCCAACCGATCTCATTTTGGCTGTGGCTGCCACTCTTACATTTTGCGATCGGGGGAACCAGCGCCGCGATCGATTTGTGTGCCAGTAACTTGCAGCTAGGGGTGGCTCCGATTCATAACCAATCGACCTATTTTGGGGTGGTGGCAGCCTTCGCAGGGATTAGTGGCGCATTGGGAACAACGGCAGGCGGCTTCTTGGCTCAGTTTGGCAGCTATGGCGGTTTATTAGGATTGTTTGCCCTATCTGCCATGTTGCGACTAGGCGCATTATTGCCATTAATTTTTGTCCGGGAAGAGCGGAAAGGATAACGAGTCTGGGTGGCTTCTGGGAACCATCGCTTGATCACTTACAGCCGTTTTCAAATGAATGCACCATACTTATCAATTCGGTCAGCCCCCTTTTCTAGTATGCCCGTAGGGCTTTAAGCCCCCTTTCTACGATGCCGTCAGGCTATATTCTGGGGGACTTTGGCTCCTGTTCCCCCCAAAATTGGGGGGCTAGGGGGGCGAAAACTGCTGTAAAACTCTCTGGACGAAATGGTATGAGATTTATTAAGAGAACCCCTGAGACGCTGGAAGAATTGGGTGACTACTGCCACAATGACATCACGCAGGACATTTGACTGCTCACCAAGGGGTCGTCCATGCCCAATCATCCCCTCTTTTCGCCAGTCCATCAACAGGTCAGGGCAACGCAGGTTCGTGATCAGATTCAGATTGCCCTGGCGATCGCAGATAGTTCGGTGCTGACTTCCCTGCTCGCCACTTGTATTCCAGCGATCTTCACGCCAGAACGGGTGGGCTTAGTTGCCAGTGAGGTCAGTATCCCTACAGATCATCAACAGGCTGCCGATGGGGTGCTGCATGTGGAGGCAATTCAGTGTGTGCTGGCGGACTCGCAACCCCAGTTAGAATCTCCAGCCAATCGGGGAATGCAAGATAGTCGGGAACTCGCCCGATTAACCCAACATGAGTCAGAAATGCATGTCCTGGGGCAAAATTTGGCTCTGGCAACCGCGATCGCCCTACTGGAAACCTCGGGGTTTACCTCTGAACAAATTGATCAGGTGCTGCGCCTGTCGCCCGATGCCTGGTACAAGTCCTGGTGGTATGCGATCGATCCGAACGGGACATTCACTCTACCGTTCTTGCGCTGTATTCGCACCCGACACCATATTGATGGCACACTAACGATTCAATACAAAGATTTCTTTGAGCAGACGAAACCTACCTGCTTTACCAGTTTATCGGAACAGGTATTAATTGCCATTCGATCAGAACAGCAGTCATTTAGCGAAACGCTCCAGCAGATCAATTACCAGCGTCGTGCCCTGGATATCCAACGAACGATTTTAATCTGTCAGACCATTTCCGAATTGGAAGCCCAGGCATTTATCCGGCAGGGAATTAGTGTGTATCCCGCGATCGATTTGGTACTGCCGACTCAGTCGAATTGTGTCCATTGTGCCCGGTATGAATGCCCGATGAATGGTACAGGTGATTCTCCGGTTGCTTTATGCCATGGCTTTTTGTTAGCAGGCGAATATGTGTAACAGGAGGGCATGAGCCATGCAATATATTTGTACCGTGTGTGGGTATGTTTACGATCCGGAGGCAGGCGATCCCGAAAATGAGATCCTGGCAGGCACTCCATTTGAGGATGTGTCGGATGATTGGGTTTGTCCCGTCTGTGGAGCAGATAAATCTCAATTTGAGGCACAATAGGTTCCTGAATGAAACCAGAAAGCGTTTGAGAAGTGCTGAGTGTTACAGCCGTTGTCGGATGAATAAACCACAGTGAAGATGGGGAATGGGGAGTGGGGAGTGGTGTGGTTTAACCAAGTGAAAATTGCTGTGAGTGCTGAGTGCTGAGGGAAGTAGAGGTTACGTGAGTAGAGTGATTGTGATTGGGGGGGGAGCCGCCGGATTTTTTGGCGCGATCGCCTGTGCCCAGAGAAATCCTGATGTAGAAGTGGTTTTGTTAGAAGCGGCGCGTGAACCTCTAGCAAAAGTTCGGATTTCCGGCGGTGGTCGGTGTAATGTCACCCATGCATGCTTTGAGCCAGCTCTATTAATTCAAAATTATCCCAGAGGGGGCAAAGCCTTACGGGGAGCCTTTACCCGCTTTCAACCCAAAGATACGGTCGAGTGGTTTGCCCAGCAGGGAATCCGCCTGAAAACTGAAGCCGATGGTCGGATGTTTCCGGTGACAGACCAGTCTGCGACGATCGTCGAATGTCTAATGCGAGCGGCGACCCAGGCGGGAGTCCGTTTGTGGACGGGGGCGATCGTTAAAGCAGTGAACTACCAGAACGATCGATTTCAGGTTGAACTCAAGTCGGGGGAACATTTGCAGGGCGATCGGCTGTTATTGGCAACGGGAAGTAGCCCGCAAGGCTATGCGATCGCTCGGTCATTAGGACATACGATCGAACCCCCAGTACCTTCCCTGTTTACCTTTAATCTCCGAGATCCGCGATTCGCTGATTTAGCGGGAGTATCGCTGCCAGAGGTCAAACTCCGGTTAAAAGTTGGCGACACGTCGTTAGAGCAAACCGGGGCGATTTTGATTACCCATTGGGGCGTGAGTGGGCCTGCGGTGCTAAAACTGTCGGCATGGGGAGCCAGAGTGTTGCATGATCACCACTACCAGGCGACGTTACAAATTAACTGGATACCGACCCTGAATCCAGAAACTCTGCGGCAACAACTATTAGCGGTAAAGTCGGAGTTTCCTCGCCGGACGATCGCCACAAATTGTCCAATCCCGATTCCTCGTCGCCTGTGGGAGCGATTGACCGCTAGTGCTGGCATTGATGCCGACCAACGCTGGGCAGAAGTCTCGCATAAAAGCTTGAACCAACTGATTCAAGAATTAACTCAAGGACAATATCGGGTTTCTGGTAAGGGCGCGTTTAAGGAAGAATTTGTTACCTGTGGCGGAGTCAGCCTCAAGCAAGTGGACTTTAAAACCATGAGCAGTCGGTGCTGCCCCAGTTTGTATCTGGCAGGCGAAATTCTCGATATTGATGGGGTAACGGGTGGATTTAATTTCCAAAGTGCCTGGACAACAGGCTATTTGGCAGGTCAAGCCATTAGTCAATCAGTCCCGCCGGAGGGGTAATCTCAATTCGGCGTTGAGCTAAATCCACCACAGGCACGATCGCCTTGACAAATGGAATCAGCACCGTGGTTTGATCCGATCGTTCCACTTCCAGCAGATCATTTCCGGCGGGAATTAATCGCACCACCTTGCCAACTAGGGTTTGGGTCGCCTGGTCAATTACTTCCAGCCCAATCAAATCCAGAATATGAAACTCATCCTCTTCCAGAGGGGGTCGATCGCTTTGCGGGACAAGCAATTTACTTCCGATCAGCGCTTCGGCGGCTTCGCGATCGTCTACCTGGGCGAATTGCAGCACATACAGCCCTTTGCCATCCAAATAGCGACCCTTAACTAACTCGATCGCCTGGGGTTCTGAGTTGGGCGATCGTTGAATCCAGCGTTTTCCGGGTTGGAGAAATCGCTCCGGAAAATCTGAACTGGGGTAGATCCGGACTTCGCCCTTCAAGCCCTGAGCCGCGACAATTTTGCCAATTTCTACAAACTGCTCACTCACAATAAATCACTAAGGAATGGAAACTAAATAACTTTTGTACGGGCGCGGCATTCGGCAGAGATTTCTGGGTTAATAGTAAGGATTTTTTACCGAATGCCACGCCCCTACGCAAAATTACACCTTGATAAATTGCAATCCTAAGAATCGTAGGCTTCATAAAACCGTAAACTGTCCGGGCAGGTTTAGCAGCCAATCTGTATCCCGCAATGGGTTTGACAGCAAAACCTGTCCCTACCAAATCTCGAACTGATTTAACTCTCATTCCTAACTCGGTTGATAAGCTCGTTCCACCACTTTCGCTAACCGGGTCATGCCGATTTCTAGCTCTTGGTCGGTTCCCGTCAGGCTAATCCGCAAACATTGTTGTTTATGGCTCCATTCCTCCCGTAGCCCAGGGAAGAACGAACTCCCAGGAACCACAATCACGCCCACCTGTTTCAGTAGTTGGTAGAACTCCGCGTCGGTCATCGGCAAATCGCGCAACCATAGCCAAGCAAAGATCGCCCCCTCCCCTCGATGCAGGAACCAGGGAGCCGCCTTCGGCATCGCCGCATCCAGAGCCGTTTCTAGAATATGGAATTTGCGCTGATAAAACGGACGAATCACATTCACCGCCAGATCCGCTAAGGCTCCAGAGGCGATCGCTCGGGCGGCGATCGCCTGCCCATAGCGAGACGAATGGATACACATATTAGTCTGGAAGCATTCCAACACTTGAATAAAGCGCTGATCCCCGATCGCAATGCCAATCCGTTCTCCCGGTAAGCCTACTTTCGAGAGACTCATACAGTGGAGAATATTGTTGCCAAATAACGGGTTCATCTCCGTGAAATTCAATGCCGGAAAGGGAGGCGCATAGGCAGAATCGACTAAAACTGGGACATCGTAGGGATCAGCTAGTGCGGCAATTTTCTTAACTTCCTCGTCGGTCAGCACATTCCCGGTGGGATTGCAGGGACGGGAGAACAAAATGCAGCCAGTCGTGTGATCAACGGTTAACTGACTAAAATCCGGGCGATACTTAAACCGATGGGCAGCTTCGTCAATATCGAGCGTGGGTTTATAAGCTACCAAAGCATCCCCTTCCAGCGTTACCCCACTATACCCCGTATAGTCTGGACTGAGGGGCAGCACAATCTTTTTGAGTTCTCCAGTTTCGGTATAGCCACCAAAGGCATTCGCCGCATAGAAATAGAGACTTTGGCTCCCCGGTGTAATCAAAATATTGCGATCGGTCAAACTTAACCCGTAGCGCTGGTTAAAATCCTTGACGATCGCGTCAATCAACGGCTGATAGCCCTGGCTAGAACCGTATCGACAAACAACTTCGCCATACTCGGAACTGGCAAGCAGATCCGCCGTACAGTCTCGCCACAGTTGTTCAATTTCCGGCAAAATGAGCGGATTTCCCGCACTGAGATTAATAAATTCTCGATCGCCCCCAGCTCGTATCGTTTCAATGATGTCTTTCATAATTGCCCGCACCCCAGTCAGGCGGGACATATCGTGACCAATACGGCTCAGAGCAGGATTCATAGGAGACAACTGCGATCGCTAGCGGGATAAACAGTAGTTATATCATCTCCTTAGACCAACGTAACGGTTCAGTTGCCCAAGCCATTACGTCAGAATTGTCCCACCCATTAAGCGGCGGTGACGAAACTCTAGCTCCTGTTGCATCAACGGCCAACGATTCAGGGTTTCATCCACAGCAATCACCTTTTCGGCGGCTTCTCGCGCCAATTCCAAAACCGATTGATCTTCAACCAAACTAGCTAGAGCAAAATCGGGTAGTCCGGATTGCCGAGTCCCCAACACTTCACCCGGCCCGCGAAACCGCATATCCATTTCCGAAATAAAGAAGCCATCCTGGGACTGCTCCAGCACTTTTAGGCGTTGTCGAGCCGTTTCCGTCTTAGAACTGCTCATCAGTAAACAGAAGGATTGCGCCGCTCCCCGACCGACTCGACCTCTTAACTGGTGCAATTGTGATAGACCAAAGCGTTCCGCATGTTCAATTAACATCACCGAAGCATTGGGCACATCCACCCCCACTTCCACCACAGTAGTCGAAACCAGAATTTGGGTTTCCCGATCGCGAAAGCGGGTAATCGCCTCATCCTTTTCTGCCGAGGTCATGCGCCCATGCAGCAATCCCACTTTGAATTCAGGGAAGACTCGCTCCTGAAGGGTTTGATATTCCTCGATCGCGGACTTCAAATCCAACTTCTCTGACTCCTCCACCAACGGCAACACCACATACACCTGCCGCCCCTGGGCAATTTCTCGCCGCATCAATTCATAGGCTTGCAACCGCTCCCGTCCCGACAACGCGGTGGTTTGAATCGGTTTGCGTCCCGGCGGTAGTTCATCAATCTGGCTGACATCCAGATCGCCATGTAAGGTTAAGGCTAACGTGCGAGGAATCGGAGTGGCGGTCATGGTCAGGACATGAGGATGTTCGCCCTTCTGCTGCAATCGTGCCCGTTGTTCCACGCCAAACCGATGCTGTTCATCAATCACCACCAGTCCCAGTTGATGAAAATTCACCGTGTCCTGAATCAGCGCATGAGTTCCCACTAACACAGGTAACTCACCAGTTGTTAGCTGGGCATGGATCTGTCGCCGTTTAGCCGCTCGCGTCGATCCGGTCAGCAGTTCTACAGGCAAATGCAGCAGATTTAACCAATTCACCAACTTGCGATAATGCTGTTCTGCCAAAACTTCAGTCGGAGCCATCATCGCTGCCTGGTAGCCTGCTTGAATCGCCGCTAGCATTGCCACCACCGCCACCACCGTTTTCCCGGAACCCACATCCCCCTGCACCAACCGATTCATGGGAGCAGGTTTTTGCAGATCGGTCAGGATCTCATTCACAACTCGCTGCTGGGCATTGGTCAATTGGAAGGGAAGTAGGTCATAGAACTGAGCAATTAGTTTGCCAGTAGGCGCTAACACCACACTGGCTTGAGTTTGCTGCATGGCTTTCCGGCGCTTCAGTAAGCCTAATTGCAGGTAGAAAAATTCATCGAAAATCAGGCGATGCCGAGCCGCTGCTAGGGTGTCCTGATCATCAGGAAAGTGAATATGCCCGATCGCCTCCTGAATCGTGACTAATCCATACTGCTCCCGTAAGCCATCCGGTAACGCTTCCTGAATTTGTTGTACGGCAGGGAGCGCTGTCACTACAGTACGTCTGACCAGATCCGCTCCCACCCCTTCCACCAGGGGATAAACCGGAACCAACCGACCGACGTTTAAGGATTCGATCGCATCCCCTTCGTGCTGCAATACCTCGATCGCTGGATCTTCTAGTGTTACCCCATACTTGGTTTGTTTCACCCAACCAGAAGCCGCGATCGTCGCTCCTACCGGATACAAGCGTTTTTGTTGCTCCTGCCAGCCGCGATTACTGTAGCGACTCCCCATCAAAAAGCGACTGAGTTTGATCTGTCCAGTCTGATCTCGAACCACCAATTCTAGAATCGTCAACTTTTCATTGCGAGGGCTGGTGAAGCAACGACAGGACTTGACAGTGGCGATCAGTGTCACTGTTTCGCCTTCCTCCAGTTCCCGAATGTTTACCTGTCGCGCATAGTCAATATGATCACGCGGATAGTAGTACAGCAAATCCCGGACGGTATACAGCCCCAATTTGGCTAACCGCTCGGCATTGCGGGGACCGACTCCAGGCAGATAAGTGAGAGCTTTGTCGAGCGTAAGAGGTGTTGGTTGACGAACCGGGGGAGGCGCAGAACTGTCTCTTATACACATCT